>CAMWJD010000009.1 GCA_947174515.1 uncultured Porphyromonadaceae bacterium | reverse complement strand
AGATCTTTTCAAGCTGCTTGAATTACATTATCGTTTAATTTATGTGAGCTACTTACGATGAATTACGGTAAAGAATACTCTTCCCTGTTCAAGTTAGGGATGCCTGTGATGGCTACTCAGATAGGCATCATTACAGTGGCTTTTGCTGACACTGCGATGGTAGGGGCTTATGGTGTCAATGAATTGGCGGCCGCGGCCTTCGTCAATTCGCTGTTTATGATTCCTATCGTGATGCAGATTGGTTTTGCATCCGGAATCACACCGCTGATAGGAGCTTTATTCGGAAGGGATGATCACGCGACGGCGGGACGCACGCTCAGAGCCGGACTGCAGGTGAATTCATACATTTCATTAGGGTTGACCCTGGTGATGGGAATACTGTTTTTCTTCCTTGACTGTTTTGGACAGCCGGAAGAATTATTGCCATTGATAAAGGAATATTATTTGATTATTCTCGCGTCTTTATTTCCTATGGCTATCTTCAATTGTTCGCAGCAAACAGCTAATGCAGTGAACGATACCGCTATGCCGATGTGGATAATATTATCCGCTAATCTGCTGAATATATTGGGTAATTATCTGCTGATTTATGGTAAGTGGGGATTTCCTGAAATGGGACTTAACGGAGCAGGATTATCGACACTTGCTGCACGCTGGCTATCCACTATCGTCATTCTTTTGGTCTTCTTGGCTGCTAAGAGATATCGCCCTTATAAAAAAGAGGCATTCGGGGCAAGTCATGTAGGGCATATCAGAAGAATCGTATGGCGCACTTCATGGCCTGTGATGATACAGTCAGGGTTGGAATGTGGGCTATGGTCGTTGGGAGCTGTCGTTACCGGATGGTTTGGAAAAATACAGTTGGCTGCATATCAAGTCATCAATACGATATCTCAGCTCGGTTTCATGACCTATATGAGTTTTGGGGTGGCAGTCTCCATACGCGCTTCAAATTGCACCGGTGCCGGCGATATAGCCGGAGTGAAGCGAGCCACGACAGCCGGGTTACATCTCAACACGGTTCTTGCCGCCATAGCGTCGGCCGTATTCCTGATATGGGGTGATAATCTGACGCATCTGTTCACGCCTGATTCTGAAGTCTTGGTGTCGGCGAAGTTGATGATACTTCCGCTCGTGCTTTATCAATTTGGCGATGCTACGCAGCTGACATTTGCCAATGGACTCCGGGGCACGGGAAATACCAGGCCATTTTTATGGGTGTCGCTGATAGCGTATATTCTCATTGGAGTCCCGGCGATGTTTTGGTTGGCTACGGGTTTGGATTTAGGAAATGTCGGAGTGTATTATAGCTTCTCCTTTGCCCTCTTTGCCGCAGCGATCTTACTATACGTATTCTTCAGGAATACAATCATGAAGCTTAATCATAAAGAGTGACAGGGGCTTGGAGAAATTGTAACTGCTTGTTCCGCTATATTATCATTACTATGGAAGCCGTGTGTTCCGGCAAACCCGATCGGCCTTTCAGTGTGGATCCGGCAGCTGAGTGATTACGGGAAAATGACTTTTGTGAAATCATTCTTGTAGAGATGATTTTGCGTCATCATCTTTGTAAAGATAACTTTTTTTATTATCTTTGCATCATATCGACTAAGACCATTCAAATTATGAAGAAAATATTATCTATTTTAGTGATGATCCTGGCAGCGGCTGTCAACGTGACTTTTGCCAACGACTTGACTTTTGCCCGCACTATAGTTGTGGCTCAGGATGGCAGCGGAGATTACTCCACTATCGGCGAGGCTTTAAAAAAACTTAAAGGTGATTCTGAGGAGTCTGTCAGGATTTTTATCAAAAATGGCGTTTACAAAGAGAAAATCCTGATGAATTATACTCTTAATAACGTTACTATCGAAGGAGAAAGCCGCAGCGGAGTCGTGATTACAAACGGAGATTATGCCCAACTGAATAATATGGGCACTTCCGGAAGCTATACTGTACGCATCGACGGTAACAATATCACTTTAAAGAACCTTACTGTCGAGAACAGTGCCGGTCAAGTAGGTCAGGCTGTCGCTCTGCATACTACCGGAGATAAAATTCATATCATCGAATGTGATATCCTTGGGAATCAAGATACGCTCTATGCCTCCGGTCGCAATTCGCGTGCTCTCCTTGATAATTGCTATATCGAAGGGACTGTCGACTTTATCTTCGGAGCCGCCACAGCTCTTTTCAGGAATTGCCATATTCACGCCAAAAGCGATTCTTATCTCACAGCTGCCTCTACCGCCAAGGATAATCCTGTAGGATACGTATTCCATAAATGCAAGGTGACTGCTGATCCTAATGTGAAAAATGTGCATCTGGGGCGTACCTGGCGCCCTTATGCATCCACGTTCTTCATTGAGTGTGAACTTCCCGATGCTGTTAATCCGAAAGGATGGCATAATTGGGGCAACCCTGATAATGAACTCACTGCCCGTTATGGAGAATTCAAATGCTACGGACCGGGTGCTGATGAGAGTCAGCGGGTTGGATGGAGGAGAAATCTCAGCGACAAGGATGCGGCTGTCCTGATAGATCCTTCAAAAATTTTCAATCACGCATCTCTGTGGGTAGTGGAATGAAGATGATAAATGATCAAGGGGCTCTTAACCTTGAAGGAGTTGATTTTTCTTATATAGCATGAAAGCGTTTTTAAAGATTTTTTTAGGAGTAATCATCATGCTCGCAGGTGATTTCTCAGCCTCGGCCGACACTAATTTCTCCAATGAGACCTTGAAGTATGTGATCACTTATAAATGGGGTCTGATCACCAAGGATTCCGGGGATGCCACATTGACTTTGAAGAATAAGGGCTCGAAATATGATATCACGCTTATCGGCAAGACAAGACCTTGGGCAGATAAACTATATAGGGTCAGGGACACGCTGCTCTCCGTGATGGATAAGGCAAAATTCAGGCCATTGTCTTATACAAGAATTGCGCATGAAGGGTCATCATATGCAAAAGACATCATAAAATACTCCTATTCGGGAGGCAATGTCAGCGGGAAAGCTGAAACTTACAAGGAAAAGAAAGGGACTGTCAATACCTCTGAATTTGAGCTGAATGCGAGTGGTGATACTTTTGATATGTTGAGTGTTTTTTATTGGATCAGAAGCCTTGACCCGGCTAAAATGGCAGATGGTAAGAAGATCACGGCCACCTTGTTTTCGGGTTCGCATGAAGAGACTGTAAAAATATGGAAAGTCGGTGAAGAAACCATCAGGATGCGTGATGGAAGTCATAGAGAAGCATGGCACCTGCGGTTTACTTTCACTTCAAAAGGGGGAAAGAAGACGAGCGACGACTTGGATGCATGGATATCTAAGGATGGGAAAAGGATTCCGTTGGAAATCAAAGGCTCGCTCCCGTTAGGACACGTAAGCGCATATCTCGTCAATTGAAAATAATGAAAAATTCTCAATTCTCAATTCTCAATTCTCAATTATAGAATAATTCTCAATTATTTAGGAATAATAGTAAAGGTAATGGAGCCTCTGGTGGACGGGGCTCCTTTTTTTGCGCTCCACTTTGCCTGCATGGCAGCTGCCTCACATTTCTTGCGAATCTCGCGCGATGCTGCTCCGGATGCGGTGGCAGTCATCACTTTGCCTGCGTCATCTACTGTGATTGAAACAGTGACAGTGGTCTTATGAGCCAGAGTGACATCCGGCAATGGACAGCCTAAGAACTGCCGTCCGTTCATTTTCCCTACAACTCCGGCGGATTCTCCGTCGCTGCCTCCCGTAGAGTCAAACTTACCTTTTATCGCACCGGGCTTCATATTGAATTTACCTTCCATTGATGCTGCCACCTTCGCCTCTTCTTTCTTTTTATCGGAAGCGGCTGTCTCCATCGGGCTCTCTTCAGCAGATGATATGAGAGTCTGATTGGGAGCCGGCGTCATCTTGTCGCCTGATACTACCGTATGAGTTTGCTCTGTCTGAGCCGGAACCGGCATACCCTGTATCTCTGCAGCCGGATTCTCATTAGCGACAGCATCAGGCTCGCCGATGCTCTGTTTATTATCGATTAAAAGCTCAGGATCAAGAAATATCTCATCTTCCTCAAGCATGGGGAACTCTGTATTCCCCTCCGTTTTCCCATTATAGCGCAGAGTGGTCAGGAGTAGCCACACGATGACAAGAGCAATCGTCAGAAACGTGACGATTGTAGCAATTAAAGAGTCTCTGCGTTTAGTAGAAATCATAATTATTCCTGAATAGCTCTTGTGGCGAGCACCATCTTCATTTTGCGACGGGCAGCCATGTCAAGAATTTCCACTATTTTCCCGTATTGAACTTTCTCATCGGCATATAGAGCAATTCCACGTGTGGAATCTTGTTGCTGAATAAGAGTTAAGGCCGCGATCAGCTCATCGCGGGTCACTGCTTTAGGAACTGCGTTGGCTGCTACTGAATCAGTACGGTCTATCACGATATAAAATTGTGAAAGTGAGTCTACATATACTTCAGTCAAGGGCTTCTTCGATGTCTGCTCCGAGCTTTGAGGAAGATTGACGTCGATTGCCGCCGGGAAAATTAGGGTCGAAGTCACCATGAAGAATATGAGCAGAAGAAATATCACATCCGTCATCGATGACATGGAGAAAGTGTCAAGTGTATTGAACGAGCGTTTAAGGGCCATGCGTTTTGCGTTTTACGAATTATGCGGCGGGTTCGTTAAGAAGGTCCATGAATTCCATGGTTTTGGACTCCAGACCGGTCATGACGCGGTTTACACGGCTGACAAGGAAATTATAGGCAAAAAGCGCAAGAATACCGACTATAAGACCGGCGACAGTGGTCACGAGCGCCTGATATATGCCACTTGAAAGCACTATGATATTTGCGCCGGTCCCGGCCATCGCCAAAGCATAGAAAGCTTCAATCATGCCTGTGACGGTGCCGAGGAAACCGAGCATAGGTGCCCCGGCGGCAGTGGTTGAGAGCCAAGTGAATCCCTTGCCAAGTTTCGAAACCTCAATATTGCCGGTGTTTTCAATCGCTACGAGTACATCTTGCATCGGGCGTCCGATACGTGTTATGCCTTTAAGTATGAGACGCGCATAGGGCGTATCAGTCTTTTTGCATAATTGGCGGGCGCTTTGGAGATCACCTTCATGCACGTAGTCGCGGATGCGCTGCATGAATGAAGTGTCGTCTTTGCTTGCACGAGAGATGGCAAGGCAACGCTCCACAAATATATAAATGCTGACTATAAGCATGAGGGCAAGCGGGATCATTATATAGCCGCCGTCTATGACGAGTGACCAAAGGGATAGTGTTTCCATAATTTATAATTGTCAGTTTCAGTTTCTGAGTTTTCTGAGATAATTTTATATTCCAGATTAATCTTTGAGGCAGTCAAGGTAGCGATGGATAGTCTCTTCAATGCCGAGATACAGGGCGTCGCAAATCAGGGCATGCCCGATGCTGACTTCATCTATCCAGGGAATTCGCTCATGGAAATATGCGAGATTTTCCAAACTGAGGTCATGACCTGCGTTCAGCCCTATCCCGCATACTCTTGCAGCGGAAGCGGCATCTACGAAATTGCTGATGGCATGTTCCCTGTTTTTTGAATATTCATCTGCGTAAGCCTTTGTGTAAAGCTCCACACGGTCGGCTCCGGCTATTTTCGCTTCAAGCACTTGCACCGGATCGGGGTCTACGAAAATCGAGACTCGTATTCCGGCATCCTTAAATCGGCCGGATATTTTAGACAGCATCTCACTGTTGGACACTACGTCCCACCCATGGTTGGATGTCAGCTGTCCGGGAGCATCCGGCACAAGTGTCACCTGAGCCGGTTTTGTCTCCAGAACGAGACGGATGAAATCTTCAGAAGGGTATCCTTCGATGTTGAGTTCTGTAGAAATAGCGTCCTTGAGCATAGGGACATCAATCCGGCGGATATGGCGCTCATCAGGACGTGGATGCACCGTAATACCTTCTGCCCCGGCTTTCTCGCATGTGAGGGCGAAGCGGATGAGGTCGGGATTATTCTCGCCTCTTGCATTGCGGATGGTCGCCACTTTATTTATATTGACACTTAATCTTGTCATTTTTGGGGTTTCCGTTGTTATAATATATAAAATAACTAAAATATTTAGCGTGAAATAGACTCTCTGCCAATTTCGGCACAATATTTGTTGATATTTTAGGCAAAGTTAGTGAAAAAATTGAAAACACCAAAATAAAAGTAACATTGACGACACAAGAAAGAATCATACAGCGCGATGACTGCAGCACGGTGACGCTGTTATGCTCGCCGGCTGACTACAGTGCCTCAATTCTCACACATGCGTGTGAAGATGCGGGTGCTCTTGTGGTGGACTTGCTGACCCGTCCGGCCGACAATCGGAGGATCATCGTCACTATGCGTCTGAGATGCGATGATCCGACTCCGGCTGTCCATAACCTGGAGCGCTACGGATATGAGGTGTCAGAGGCTGAAGGCAACAACTATACGGATGCGGCTATTGCCGCAGAGAGACTGATGGAGCTTCAGGCGCTCTTAAACGTTTAATCATGTAGCGACATGCGACCCCCCACATTAGCATTGTATGGAAAATCCCGTCAAGACAGTAATTTGTCCGGGATAATGAAATTTATGGCTGAAGCCCGGAAAATGGGATTCGGCCTTTTGTGTCATGAGAAATTTGCTTCTTATCTTTCCGGATTTCAGGACTGCAAGGGATTAATCCCGCCGGTTTTTTCAGGCGTTCCCGACGCCGGAGTAGCAATCAGTTTCGGTGGCGACGGCACTTTTTTGCGCACCGCCAGACGTCTCGGCAATTCCGGAATTCCGATAGCCGGCGTCAATACCGGCAATTTGGGCTATCTTGCTCATTTCTCGCTTGAAGAAGTTTCCGCGCTTCTTGAAGGTGTCAAGAGCGGCACATTGAAGGTGCAGCCAAGAAAACTGATAGAAGTCGAGGGTGCAAGCATACCGGATGATTTTTTATGCTGTGCGCTTAATGAAATAGCAGTGCTGAAAGATGACACGGCATCTATGATCAATGTGCATGTGGATCTTGACGGATTCTTTCTGGCCGACTATCGGGCTGATGGACTTATTGTTTCCACCGCCACAGGAAGCACAGCTTATAATCTTTCTGTAGGCGGACCGATACTTCAGCCGGAACTGGACTGTATGGTCATAGCGCCGGTGGCGCCACATTCGCTGACGCTGCGCCCTATCGTCGTGGCCGGAGACTCGGTGCTCAGGCTTACGGTGGCTTCGCGAAGCGGATCTTATAGGCTGAGTGTGGATGGGTATAGCGTCACGATGAAGGAAGAAGCCTGCATCATGCTGAAAGCAGCCCCTTACGCAGTGAATTTGCTTTCACCCTGCGACGATACCTTTGCATCATCACTCCGGGAAAAGCTGCTGTGGGGAAGAAACTGATGCTTTGCCAGTCCTGACTTTTGGCTCGGAAGCCCCGAAGAGCCATGCGGCAAGGAATTGCGATGTCCGAAGGAGTGCGCTTATAAAAAGGCAGAGCGCTACTACCAGCGTAGAGATGAAGAGTCCTATAAAGAGCATCGCGACCACGGAGTTGCCGGGGCCTGTATACAGCAATCCTTTCATGAAGGAGAGATTGGGTATGAACAGATAATGCAGATAATAGATATCAAGAGTCCGGCTGCCGACAAGCGACATCGCATTGCTGATCGAATTGCCGTTGTCAAACCAGTCACGATACGTGCGGAAGAATATCAATACCGTCATGAGTCCGGAAATACGCATTGCCGTCATCACCAGATTCCACTCCAGGGAATAAGTGTGGTGGCAGCCGTAGAAAATCACGAGGGAGAAAAAAGTCACAATCATGACGGCTTTAAAATATTGATTGTCGACAGCTTTCCAGGTAAATGACTCAAATCGGCGGGCAAATATGCCAAACATGAAATACGGGAAATAATTGATAGTGTTCCTTGCTTGAATGAATGTAGCCCATTTCAGCAGTTGATACCCGTTTGTCAGATAGTTGAAAATGAACGGAGTCAACACCGCTGCCGTCAGCAGGACATATAGCGGAATGTCGCTTTTTGTCTTTTTTACTATAAGGGCCACAATAAGATAGACGATAAACATCTCGAAAAGAGATATGGTGAACCAATATGGGTTTAACGTCCAAAGGAATTTAAACTTCCAATGCTTTATGCAAACGCCGTAGAGGAATGTGAAAACAGCCAGACCTATGATCTGGGCCCGGAATTTTTTCCCCATCACTCTTTTGACTGTGGGGAAAGTCCATTTTTCAGATATTTTGTATGCGAAAAAACCGCTGACAAAGAAGAAGAGTGGCATCCGAAACATGGTCATCATGTAGTAGACACCGGCAAAAGAGGAATTTGTAATGGGAAATTTTACATACGCGTTTGTCACATGGCTGAATACCACGAGCAAGATTGCCAATCCGCGCATGGCGTCGATATATCTGACGCGACTTTTCAATTCATAAGGCATAATGGATAATTCATAATTGGTTTCCATCAATCGCAACAAGAGCCACGCGCTACGCGACATGAGAAGCGATTCGCACTGCAAAATTAATATATTTTTTTTGATATGGAGAAATATTTGTAAATTTGCAAATGGAATTTTGAATTTTCAAGACCTTGAAGTATGAAAATGTTATTTGGAAAAAAGACGATTATCGGTGCCGGGATAGCGTTGATGGCTGCTTCCTCCGCTCATGGTGAATATACCCTTAAGATCACAAGAGGGAATTATCCTGAAGGAGTGAAGATAGAGAATATCAGCGGATGCATCCCGGAAGAGTATGCTTATAAGAAAGTGGCTATCGACCGGGGATGGACAGCCGGAGACTATGGCACCAAACTTAACGTGTGTCTATCGCCTTCCTTCATGAAGCAAGGCGAAGTGTGCGAGAATGCTCTTATTCTCCCATTGCTTAAGATAGAAGAGGGGGAATGGCTAAGTTGGGAAGGGTGTGCGGTTTATCCTCTCTTTAAGGAAAACTATACAATAGAGTGCAGGGAGATGGGAAGAGATATGTGGGTCACGCTTGCGGAGTTTGAGGAGACGGATAATTCATGGGAGCGACATATGGTGGATCTTGCCGTCTACTCCGGGAAGGAAATTGAGATCAGGTTTGTATGCAGAAGCCATCATGGTTATATGCTTGCATTAAGTAATATTTCAGTAAAGACTCCTGTTGGAGTCGAACTGCAATGCGACAACCTGACGCCGAAATTTTTTGCCGCCGATGAGCTTGAAGATGGAATGGCTTTAACGCGCTTTATATTGACCAACACCGGAGCTGACATTGCCGGATGCGTCATCGGCTTGACTGATGGAGACGATCTGCAGGCAAAAACGGAGGATACCGGAAAATGGAAGACAGGAGAGTCGCGGGAATTCATGCTCAGGCTTCCTGTGGCTCTCAATGAAAGAAAAGATTACAAAATAACAATTGAAGGTGAGGATTTCGGACGGCAGACTGTAGCGGAAAGCTTTGCGTATTGCACCTCGTTCAGAAGATATCTATTGGTGGATAAGGGCACAGGGATGTGGTGTAACGCTTGCCCGTCAGCCACCCTTGCCATGGAAGAGCTGATCAGGGAATATGGAGATGCGGTGATTGGAGTCGAGACGCATGACAATGACCTTCTTGCCAACGAGATAAATTTTTCATGGCTCAAATTCTATTCCATTCCATGCATGATGCTCAACCGTGTTAAGAAATCAATTGGGGGTAACCCGGAAAACTTCGGCGGTTATATTTGCGAACCAACCGAAATGGAAATCACTGTCGACGAATTGACACGGGATGAAGGGAGCGCGATGAAAGCCAAGGCCACAATAAGGACTTCGGATTATTTCATGCCTTCCGACACTATATCTTATCGGGTTGGTTACGTGTTGACTAAAAATATAAACGGGAATCTCAATAATCAATATTATCAAAAAAATATCTATAATGTAAATTCCTATAAACAGTATTATTATCTTCCGTCAAGGATGCTGTATACCCTCTGCAATTTCCCTAACACTTCATTGATATCTCCGACGGCTACTATGGAAGAAAACGTATCATTTACCGGTATAGACGGAAGCTTGCCACAAAAATTGGAGGCGGGAGCTTCGTATGAATTCAGTTGGGATATACCGCTGCCCGTAGGTTATGAGGACTTCGATGGAGTCCGGCTTGTGGCTTATATTTTGGAGACGCAGACCGGTATTGTGGTCAACAGCACAGCAATAGATATGGGAGAATCCTCCGGGGTTGAAGTTGTGGAAACAAAAGATTGCCGGGTCGCGGACGATGATATTTACGATGTTGCGGGTCAGAAGGTTATGGGGAAGCCGAAACGAGGTATATATATAGTAAATGGCAGGAAAGTAATATATCAGTAAGGACTCGGGCCGGGGTATAAGAGAGGAGAGAAATGTTAAAAAACATATTTTTTAAGCTTGTGTGGTGAATTTTTCTTGAATTTTTTTGGAGGAATGAAAAATAAGTATTAACTTTGCACCGTTTTTGAAAGCAAAACATGTTTTATTATTTTAAATTTTAAAGAAAATGAAGAAAATCGTTCTCGCTCTCGCTGTTGTATTCAGCGTAGCACTCGTATCTTGTGGCAACAAGAACGCAGAAGCTCAGGATTCTGCAGTTGAAGAAGAAGTAGCAGTTGTAGAAGACACTGTTGCAGTTAATGATTCAACAGTTGACACTGTAGTAGAAGCTGCTGCAGAAGTTGTTGAAGCTCCCGCTGCTGAATAATCAACAGAGACGCAGAGTACGTATCTCATATATGAGACACGTCGAAAAGACAATCAGTGCATTCCCGATGGGGGGTATGCACTGATTTCTTTTTTTGCCAAGCATTTAAGAAAAATTGTCGCAAGTATAAATGGAAGGCGTTAAAATTTTTATTTGACTTATAAGACCGGTTTATGATTGACTGTATACATAAAATACGGAATGTGATATTTGATTTGGGGGGCGTGGTGATCGACCTCGACAGGCAGAGGGCTGTCAGAGCTCTGGAGGATCTCGGACTTGAAGATGCAGATGCCATGCTTGGGCTTTACGGTCAGCAGGAACCATTTTATGGTCTGGAGACGGGAGAGCGTAATGTAGGAGAGTTTTTTGACATATTGCGCAGCCGGATGAATCCCGGTGTGACGGATAGGCAGATTATGGATGCGTTCAATCAATTTCTTGTGAAGCTTCCTCTCCGGCGACTTGAAATGCTCCGGCAGATGCGGATGTCGGGCTATCGTATTTTTGTTCTGAGCAACACTAATCCACTTATGTTCAACAGTTGGATAGATCGCGCTTTCCGTCAGGAAGGTGGCTCCGTGAATGATTATTTCGATGGGATAGTGGTGTCGTATGAAGAATTGATGTGCAAGCCTAATGTGGAAATTTTCAAG
The DNA here is from genome assembly GCA_947174515.1 of uncultured Porphyromonadaceae bacterium. Classification (GTDB taxonomy): domain Bacteria; phylum Bacteroidota; class Bacteroidia; order Bacteroidales; family Muribaculaceae; genus Lepagella. The sequence goes on along the minus strand of CAMWJD010000009.1, from coordinate 17,441 downwards.
ACTCTGATGCGGAGGTACGGGCTGAATCCGTCGGAGACGCTGATGCTTGATGACTCTGAGACGAATTGTCGGGCAGCGGTGGAAGCCGGAGCCCACGCATTTCAAATAGGAAATACGGCTAAAGATGATATGCTTGCCATTTGCACAGCGTTGCTTGATACTAAAAAGGGTCGCAAGAGTGAAGCGTGAGTGATTATGAAGAAGGCGGTGACAATAGGCACGTTTGATGGAGTGCATAAGGGGCATAAGCTCGTGCTTGATACCCTGAAGGAAGCTGCGAGAGAGAGACGGCTTAAGCCGGTGGCAATCACGTTTGACAGGCATCCGCTTGAGCTTATATCACCACAGCGGGCCCCCGGCAATCTGATGAGTACGGAGCGTAAGACTGAATTGATAAGGAATGAGGGTGTGGAGCCTCTTGTGCTTCCTTTTAATGAGCAATTACGCAGCATGAGGGCATATGAATGGCTCGACTATGTCCATAGGAAATACGACGTGGTGCTTCTTGTGGCCGGATATGACAATACATTTGGGAGTGATGGCATCGATTTAAGCATATCGGATTATCAGGCCATAGGAGCTTCTATAGGGATAGAGGTGATATCCGCACCGGAGGAAGCAGGAGTAAGCAGCAGTGCAATCCGGAAAGCGGTGAAGAGCGGCGACATTGAATCTGCCGTAATGATGCTGGGGCATATGCCTGAGATTGAAGGAAAAGTGATATCAGGATTCCATATAGGTAGAGAGATTGGTTTCCCCACGGCAAACTTACAGGTGTCAGGAAGGTCTGTTATTCCGGGTCTGGGCGTATATGCGGCAAAAGCGTTTATAGAAGGAGCCGGCCAAGGTTGTCCGGCGATGGTCAATATTGGTACACGTCCTACTTTTGATGAAACCGCTGACGGATCTGAAAGAGTAAGTATCGAAGCGCACATTATCGGGAAAGATGAGAATCTGTATGGTAAGGGTATAAGGCTTGAATTTGCCGGAAAGCTCCGGGATGAAAAGAAATTCGGATCTATTGATGAATTAAAGGTTCAACTTGGCAATGACAGAGAGAATGTTTTGGAAATCTTGAATGGAAAATGTTGAATTGGAAATACATAAAAAGAGGCTTGGATCATGTCCTTGCCTCTTTTTTTGCCCCTGTTTTATAAGGAGGGGCTTAACTTTTGTTCTTAATTACTGAGCAGCCTGGCTATCGGCTGCCGGAGTTTCAGCGGCGGGAGCCGACGGAGTGGCTTCCGGAGCAGGTGCTGTAGTGGGAGCAGGAGCCGGTGCGGTAGTAGCTGCCGGGGCAGGAGCCATTCCGGAGCGGGTGACCGGAGTCTTGATTGCGAAAGAAGCGCATATGCTCATAACGCAGATAAAGATAGCGAGGCTCCAAGTTGCCTTCTCGATGAAGTCTGTTGTCTTGCGGTAGCCCATATACTGGTTGCCTTGGCTATAGTCTGAAGCAAGGCCACCACCTTTAGACTTCTGAATCAGTACAGCGCCGATAAGCAGCAAAGCTGCAATCACGATAAGAATGCTGAGAAAAATATACATGGTTATGTCGTTTTTAGTGTGGAAAATCCTTCAATAGGACCGCCACAAGGATTTATAAATGCACATTTATAGAGACTCCAAAGAAATAAGTTTCTTAAGGAATCGTATTTGGTCTGCAAAGTAAATACTTTTTTCCGGATTATTCAAACTTATTTGGGTAATAATTTCCAAAGCTCGCTTATAATTGCCATTTTTTATCATAATTTTGGCAAAACCTTCGGTCAAAGAAGGTTTTTCCGTCTCTTTTGCCTCTTTTTTAGGTTTAATTCTCGGCGCAGGATTTTTTGCGAGGAAGGCATCGATGGCACCAAAAGCCTCATCATTGGAATTGAGATCTGCCGTCGCATCATCGTCCATCTCATATTCGAGCATGGCGGCATAGTCGATGGCTCCGGGCAACACAGGAACTATTGGTATTTCTTGATTGTCATCCGAAGATGCTCCTTCCTCTTCCGGGCCGAATTTCTCCAGAAAAGAATCAATTGTGTCCGCAGTAGAAAGGATCGGGAGATCCGAAGTGCCATAAAAATCGATAAAATCCTCTGCAGCATCTCCCAAGATGAAGTGCAGGGCATCCTGATCGCCGATGATGGCGGCTATTCTTTGTCGGTGGAGAGCCAGAATTTCAGGATTCTTCTCCACATAAAGAGCCTGAATGTCGGGAATCACATAATATGGGAAATCATCGAGCATAATATTAGTTATAATTACCAATTGCCAAGAGTGGCGTTGAAAATAAGATCTACAAGTTCGTCACAAATTTCCTCACATAGCCCATCTTGCACATCATTAAGCATTAAGGAACTGTCAAACTGGCGATAAGCGGAAAAAGTCTGATCTACATCGTTGGCGGGATTCACATGGTCAGTATATTTCACTTTCACGGTGATTGTCAGTCTTGTCTCGGTAGCATATGCGTTTGTGCCGACAGCCTGAGGTGTAAGGGAGTAGCCCGTAATTTCGCCTGTCATTTCAAGATCGGAATTTCCGTTGACCTCCTGCAGTCTGGTCTGGCGGGTTATGGTATTGAGAAGTTTGTTTTCAAACGTCTGCTGCAAAGGCGCATATACAAGGGCCGCACGGATCGGGAATTCCGAAACGTGTATGGTCTTGTATATGTCATAGTTAAGTGCAGAGCCGTTGAACTTATAGCTTATCGTGCAACCTGCCAGCATAATGACGGCAGATAAGGCGCAAGCCAACTTTGAAAGTAAATGTCTCATGAGCAATTCAGGGTCTATGGTCAGGATATACCGAGGTCTTGCATTTTACGATAAAGAGTACGCAAAGAAATCTGCAACTCTTCTGCCGCCGATTTCTTATTTCCGTCATGACGCGCAAGTGTTTCTTCAATCACTTTCTTTTCCGACCTGTCAAGTGGATTATGATTCGGGTTCTCTTCAGGATGTTCCGGAGCCATGAGGACCCTGACATCGTTGAATCCCGATTTCCGAAGGTCATTTTCTCCAAACTTATCGTCGAATCGTTGCTTCAGATGGTTTAGATCATCACGAAGTGACAAAAGGGTCTGCCAGATCATTTTTCTTTCCATCTCTGCACCTCCTTCTGTTGCGGAGGCGATCATTGGAGTCGCCAAGGGATTACGATTCACGGGAAGTGCCTCGAGCATCTGATGGCGCGATATCTCCTCCCCCGCACTGAAAAGGGCAAGTTGATCTATGACATTCTTTAGTTGTCTGACGTTTCCCGGCCAATTATAGAGCATCATGGCGCGTTTGGCATCCTCACTGAAAGAGATAGGCTTAGTCATATATTTTTCAGCGAAATCAGCGGCAAATTTGCGGGCAAGAAGCACTATGTCATTCCCTCTTTCATTCAGTGGCGGTACTGTTATGACAACGGTGGAAAGCCTATAATAGAGGTCCTCGCGGAACTTACCTTCAGCCACGGCTTTGGGAAGATCCACATTTGAAGCCGCAACAATCCTGATATCGGTTTTTTGGACACTGCTGCTGCCTACCTTGAGAAATTCACCTGTCTCAAGCACTCGAAGAAGCCTGGCTTGCGTCGTAAGCGGAAGTTCTGCCACTTCATCAAGGAAAATAGTGCCTCCGTCGGCCTCTTCGAAATATCCTTTGCGGGCATTCACCGCACCGGTGAATGATCCTTTCTCATGGCCGAATAGTTCACTGTCGATAGTTCCTTCCGGAATCGCACCGCAGTTTACGGCTATATACTTCTTGTGCTTGCGGGCGCCGAACTGATGTATTATCTTTGGAAAAAACTCCTTTCCGGCCCCGGAGGGTCCTGTCACCAATACTGACAGATCAATAGGAGCGACCATCACGGCTCTCTTGATAGCCTCCATCAGAGCCGGAGAATCGCCTATAATCGAAAGTCTTTGCTTGACTCTGACTATCTCTTCAGTTAAATCTATGTTTTTTACCGGCATCCTCCTTCGCAATCGTTGCATCCGCAGCTCCCGCCACATTCGCCATCTTTATTATCACCATGATGTGAGCAACCGCATCCGCAGGCATGCTTAGGATGAAGTTCCTCATCTGTGGCATCGCGCACTTCTACGATTTCCCCATCAAAATCTACAGTCTTGCCTGCGAAAGGATGATTGAAATCCATTTCCACGAATTCAGGGGTCATCTTTACAACACGGCCGCTGATAATGTCGCCTGTATTGGTCATCATGTCCAATACAGATCCCTCCTTCACTTCTACCGCCATCTTGCCGTCGCGCATGAAAGCTTCGGTGGGAACTTGCTGGATGTATTCATCATTTCTCTGTCCGAATGCCACTTCCGGTGGTAGAGTCACGGAAAAACGGTCGCCTTTGCCAAGGCCTTTGATTGTTGCAAGCAATCCCGGTATGACTTCCTGGCTCACTCCATACACCATTACATCAGGAGCAGATGGTTTCGCTTCAAAAAGGATCTCGCCGGTGTCGGCATCCTTGAGAGTATATGCGAAGGCAACAAACTTGCCGTCGTCGATTATTTCTTTATTGTTTCCCATATTAGTTTTTTTTATCGATGCATCATACTTTCTTTTTTATTGATGCATAATGCATATTTAATGTCTTCGGTAATATAACGTTTTTGAGACTGGTTTGGATTCGAGGTTATTCAGCCGGTATGTCATCGGGGTTTTCTTCCTCTTCTTCTTCGGAATCTTCAGGATGTTTCATCTCGTATTGCTGATGAATCTGCTGGACGTCAAAATAGAATCCTTTCTGCACCTTGTCGCGCAGACGGCGCGCTGTCTCTTCTTCCGGCTCGACAGTGAGGTAATCATATCCGGGTTCTATGAAATCAGCGTCGACCGCATGGTATCCCATAAGCTGCACCATATCGTATTCATGAGCCGGATAAATCACAAACCAGGCATTTTCTTCATTCTCTCCGGTTCCTGTGCTTTTTATAGCCCCCAGAAGATGTTCGAGCCTATATTCCCAAATCTTGGCGCTCATATCTTTTCGTCGCTCCTTGAGGACATGGACGAGAAATGACATCTGCCTGAGATCAAAAGGATTGTCAAGAAGAGTGAGCTCGGCATACTTGCGGATTGTGTCTATTTCTTCTTTGGTATGTGATGTCTTGTTGCGGTAACTGTCCGTGATGCTTGAATAAGGTGACTCGCGATAGGGGTCATAGTCCTCTTGAAACATATATCCCAAATAGAGATGACGGAACTCATCGGCTGTCATGGTGGTGTCATTGCGATGGAATTTCTTCATCAGTTTTGGGAAATACATTTTGTTGGAAGGGTCTAATGTGGCTTCACGTATTGCTTCGATATCCGGACGTGTCACTGTGATCTGACGTTTTGATGTTCGTTTTGTCTTTTTCATTTCAGGACCTTTTGAATCCGGATTTACGTCGGCGGCAGTCAACGCCCAGCTCGCCTTTGCCGATGATGCCGACGTGGATGTGCGTCGTCGGGAAGAGGTGCGTCTTTTTGAAGGGGTCCTTTTTCTTGATGAAGAACTTCTTTTGGAAGAAACACTATTTCTCTTTTTGGAAGTTGTAGTAGTTCGGGCTTTTGTTGTCTTTTTTTGCGCATATAGATCAGACGGGATGGCAATTGCCAACACCAGTACTGCTGCAATCATCCACAAGGTGCGATGAATAAATGAATTATGTTTAGAATTCGTCATGCTTGGTTAAGGGAGAACACAGTATATTCTCACATATTATAAACGAGAAATTATTGATTTTGTTGTTCTGTCGCAGGTTGCCTTTTCTGAATTTCAGGATACTCGATCCGGGAATGATAAATGGTGGCAAGGCGTTTCTTGAAAGTGTCTTTAATCACATTTATGTCCCTGAAATTGATGGGAGAATCGTTGTATAGGCCATCAGCCATTTGGGAATCGATGATTTTATCTACAACAGAATTAATCGACTGCGGACTGAAGTCCTTGAGCGAACGGGAGGCTGCCTCTATGGCGTCTGCCATCATGAGAATAGTGGTCTCCTTGGTCTGTGGGTTGGGACCCGGATATTCATACAGCGACTTTTCCACAACCCCGTCGGGACTGTCATTGACAGCCGTATTGTAAAAATATTTAGTCACGCCTTTTCCGTGATGCTCCACGATGAAATCTTTAATCACTTGTGGCAGTTTAGCCTTGGTGGCGATGGCAAGTCCATCGGTGACGTGGCTTATGATCTTGCGGGCGCTTGTCGTAGGATCAAGACCGGCATGAGGATTGACGCCATGTTGATTTTCTGTGAAAAAGATGGGTGATTCCCCTTTCCCTATATCATGGTATAAGGCTCCGGTGCGGACCAGCGTGGTGTTGGCGCCAATGGCTCTGGCAGCTTCCGCGGCAAGCGTGGACACCTGCATGGAGTGCTGGAACGTGCCGGGAGCTACTTCGGCAAGATTTCTGAGGAGGGGGCTGTTGATGTCGCTCAGCTCTACGAGAGTCACAGTGGACGTGAATCCAAAAATTCTCTCCACCACAAGTATGAGTAGATAAGCGAAAGAAAGCAATACGCAATTTATTGCAAATACCCCTACCATGCGCCAGGAGAAAGAGGTGAGGGTGCCTTCGGATAGCATCAGCATTATCGAGTATGACACCACGTAGAGCACAAAAGTAATGACAGCCGTACGCAGTAACTGGCTGCGTTGCGCAAGATGATGGATGCAAAATGTGGCTCCGATGCCTACCACTAATTCAATCACTACAAATTGGAACTGGAATGGGGCGGCCAGCGCTGTCAGAAGAACGCAGATGAGTAAGGAGAAAATTGCAGTCCTTGCATCTGTGAAAACGGCTATTATAATGGGGACGCCGGCAAAAGGAATCAGATAAAGACCTGAATTCAGCATTTCCGCCGCTTGAATTGCGATCACCACAAAAAACGTAATCAGCGTGACTATGAAAGTCACTTTTTTGAAATCTTCAAAAATATCTTTTCGATACAAAGCGAGGAAAAGATATAGAAGAGTGAAGAGTATGATGATATAAAAAGCCTGGGCTGTCGTGAAAAATTTCTTCGACATTGTCTCAGACTGGTTTTTCTCAAGTATGTCGATATATGTGTTAAGATTGGTAAAGATCTGATCGTTGATTATATCTCCGCGGTCTACGATCCTTTGTCCCTTTTTTATAACTCCGAGAGCTGAGTTGACATTCAGATATTCCTGGTCGCGGAATTTGGAGTCTGATACAGAGTCAATCACGATATTCGGGTCAAGACTGGCGTTCAAGGCCTTCGCCACTTCTGCCGGGAGCCTCACCTGATGAGTCTCTATAGAATTCGCCGCGACATAAGCGGAGTCTACCATTCGGTAAGCCATATTTGGCGACATCATGTGGGATGCGTCGATCACCTTAACCGCATTCATGTCGGCCGACTCGTCACTGACTCTTAATTGAGGGATGGCAAATGAATGTATCTTGTCGTAAAGGTCAGCGCTGACTACTCCCTTCCCATATGCTTCAGATAGTTTCTTCCCTAAGAATAATGCATCGGTTGCAGACACATAATTACCGGCGATCTTGGTAAACCGGTCGACACTTCTTGCGGCTATTCTCTGGTCGCTGATCACAAAAGGGACAAATGCCTTGTCGATGCTGTCACGCATAAGTTGGGCAGATATGGAATCTCTCATCACCGGAGTGTCGAATTCAGCAGTGAGCAGCGGGTATCTCCAAGGCTGATTAAGCTCATAGCTGAAATTCTGATGATCACTCTTCATCATGAGGAGCAATATCATAACAGAGGCAGTGAGTGCCACACAAATTTTAAGAATAAAGGCATTTGAAATTATGTCTTTCACTTTCATATTCTTGTCTTGATAATATTACGGGCATGAGCAGTCACGCAGTCGGTGAGCCAGCTTTCTGCCGGTGATACGTTCTTCACGGTGATGATTTCCACAAGGTCGCCGCTTTCGAGCACATATGCCGTCTCCACGAGTCGCCGGTTGATTTTCCCGCCGATGCAATGGTCTCCGAGATTCTCATCTACGGCATATGCAAAATCAAGGACTGTGGCGCCTGATGGAAGCCCCACCAGATCACCGTCGGGTGTAAACACATAAATTTTCTCAGCAAATATATTGAAACGCAAGGAATCCAGAAAGTCGACGGCGTTAGGTTCCGGATTAGCGAGAATTTCCTTAACCGAATTCACAAGATTATCAAGTCGCTCTGTGTCGGTCTGCACATCATCTTTATATTTCCAATGTGCGGCATAGCCCAGCTCAGCGATATCATCCATTTTCCGACTTCTTATCTGCACCTCGGTCCAGCGGCCTTCGTCGTCGCGCAATGTGAGATGCAGCGCCCGATATCCATTGTCCTTCGGAGTCTTAAGCCAATCACGCGTGCGATCAGGATGGATATGGAAATTTTCTGAGAGGATGTCGGCAATTTTCCTTGCCAAGGGCTCCTCCATCTCCTCAATGTCATTTTCATAAATCACACGAATCGCGTAGACGTCATACACTTCTTCATATGGGATACCCTTCTTCTGCATCTTCCTGAAAATGGAATATACACTCTTCACACGCGCTTTAATCTCACAATTGAAACCTTCATTTCTGAGTCTGATGCCAAGAGGGGCCACAAATGCGTCTTCTATTCTGCGCCGTTCGCTGCCACTCTGTTCAAGCTTGCGGCAGATCAGCTCATAATCATCCGGATGTTCGCATTTGAAAGCCAGATCTTCAAATTCTCCTTTCATCCCATATAGACCGAGTCTCTCTGCGAGTGGAGCATAGACGTAGAGGGATTCCCTTGCGATTCTATGCTGCTTCTCCAAGCGCTCCGATGATATATTGCGAAGATTATGCAGCCTGTCGGCCATTTTGACGAGGATCACTCTTACGTCAGTACTCATCGACATCATCATATCTCGAAGTTTAAGAGCCTGAGTCTCAGCTGCGAGTCCAAAAATTCCTCCCGAAAGCTTGTTGATTCCGGCTACAATGGAGGAAATCTTTGATCCGAAATTTGCTTCTATATCCTCAATCCCCATATCGGAATGTTCCACAATGTCATGGAGAAGAGCGCATACAATAGAAGTCGATCCGAGCCCCAGCTCCTTGCTGCATATGAGAGCCACATGAATTGCATGAAGAATATATGGGCTGCCGTCGTTACGTCGGCAACCCTGATGCGCAGAGCGAGCAAAGCGGAACGCTTTGCCCACAAGCTCCACCTTCCTTCGATGGCGGCTCTCTATATAAGAGCGGAGCAGCTCATCGAAGGCATGGTCGATTTGTTCTTCTTCCTCGTGGCTAAAGGCTTTAGCCTTATAGGATGTATCGCCCATCAGCGAATCACATATTTTTTCCCTGCGTGAATATAAATTCCTTTGTCGAGACCTTTCAGATCCTCGACAGTAGCGGAATGTAACACTACTCTTCCCGATAAGTCGAATACGTCGGCAATTGAAATTGCATCGGCATCGATCCCTTCTACGGCCGAAACCGAGCAATCCCTGACAGCGGCGTTGATGTATTCTCCGGTGTTTGCATCGATTAGCATAATGCACACCTTCGTATTGTTTATTTCCTTGACTCCTGAAGGTAGTTTGAAATCGAACACTGTGTCATACCACTGTCCTGCAGTCACATTTGCCGGCAGGTAACCTCCTTTTCCGTTGAAGCCGCTGTATATTCCGGCTGTTTCGATAGCGCTTGTGCCCCTCACTACATCATCATATGTCCAAGGAACTCTTTCTTTTGCATAAATGCCTCCCTTGCCCCACTCGCCGAGAATTTCGGATTCTGTAGAGAACACGCCGTTGGTCTGCATTCCTAAGAGTCCATCTTCCATAAGGACACCAAAGACATTCACTGCGGCATCAGGCATGTCGAGCGCAAATCTCACAGACATATCGACATTCACCTTTTTATCTGCTGACTCAATTGAAGCGCTGTTGATTTTTACATCGGCAATAGTCATTTCAGCAAGGTTCTCTTCCACCTTCTGGAGCCATGTGTTCCCATCCGGAGATGTGAAGCTTAAGTTGCCAAGATCATTATACATGGGGGAAGACGCCGCCCCTCTTCCGATAGAGGCCTGTGGAGCCGCATTGACTCCGAGGAAGCTTGAATAGGCATTATGTTCGGCTCCTCCGAATTGGTCGCCGGTGTAGCTGTGGATTGCCACCGGTATCACAAGATCACCATATATGTCATGGAGATAATCCATAGCTACGATACCCTCGGGGCAGAACATGCATCCGGTGCCGGTCACCTCTTCGATAGCCATTCTCTTGGTAGTTGCAAAATACAGGTTTCTTATCTCATGCTTCACATTGATGGTGTCGGAGCCTGAAGTGAATTCAATATTGAATGATTCAGCTGCTCCCTTGCGCAATGGCGCCGGAGTGGGGAAGGAGAAAGATACCATCTCGCCCTTTTCCAGATTCTCATCCGACTCGATGACATCGATGATCTCAGCTCCGGAGTTCTTAAGAGTCAGTTTGTAACCGTTAAGCCCGGTCTCTTTCATGGTGATAAATCTGCCCTTAATGCTGATGTTATCTGCATTTACGACGCTTTTTTCAGTATCTACGTTGATAACTGCAGCTACATCACGGCTTACTACGATATCATCGACAAAAATAGCGGATTGGTTCTGATTGTCGTTGACAAACGCTATATAAATATATTTGCCGGCATATTGCGAAAGGTCGACACTATTGGTGACCCAATCTCCGGCAAGTTTCTCTTCACTCTTGCCGGGATATTGCTGCTTTTCAAAGACGAGGTTGCCGTTGTAATGGATTTTGTCAATTACGTTTTGAGTGAGAATGGTCACCACATCGTCACTTTCCCATACATAAACCTTCAAAATATCGTTCTTGGCAGCCCGGTAGCTCTGAGATTTGAAATAGAGGGTGGCCTTGTCATCAGGGATGAAGAGCTGAGGTGTCACCATCCAGTCATCGGATTTGCCGGCAGGGTCATAGCTTGAATGAGAAGCGGCCGCATAATTTCCGGTGTCGTCATCTTCATCGAGAGCCGGAATCCAAGGACGGGAATCTGCGTCAAATCCAAGGGCCGCCATTTCCTGAGTGGGTTCATTATGGTCGCCTTCAAAAAGGAGCATGTCGTTGACTCCATATGTAAAGTCCTCGCTGAAAATTGAGTTGGAGCTCGGGTCAATCTCAGGGATGTAGCTGCCATGATATAAAATAGAGAAGCGCTCGTTAGGGCCATCGCCTGACAGATCGGTGACAGAGCCCTCTCCGAAATCAATTCTATAGTCGGTGCCATCCGCGAGTCTCTGTTCGGAAACGGGATAGATCATGACTTGCCGGTCACTGACCGAAGCACTGAGTGAGTAAAGGAATTCTTCTTTCCCGTCTTTAATCTGAATCAGGCGGATATCCGGATTTTCTCCGGCAGCCAAAGCCGCATTGAATGTGACGATGACGGGATTTGTCGACAGGTTGAGACGTGGGACGTTTGCACCGTTTTCAGGTGAGATCGTCACCGGTTTCACGGCGCCGCTTTCGCGACCACGATAGCAAACCCTTATTTCCTTGTTTAGCCGGTCCGGGTCGCCTGCGACGCATATGGAAGCGGCCGGTATCACGATAGTATAAGTTTTGCCGGGTTCAAGAGTGAAATTTCTGAACAGCACTTCAACCCTCATCGAATTGTCGGCCTGTTTAGAAAAATTGATGGAATTACGCAGTGCCTTCCCATCGGAATCAAGAATTGTCACACAATTCTTTTCTCCTAAGATTTCGACTTCACGTCCCATATCGAGCACCATTGACTGAAGTTTTGAGAACTCTGCCCCATCAATTGGAGAAACACGATAGTCCGCGAGCAGATCGACGCCGTCGCAAATCTCTCTCATCGGTTTTGGAAGGGTGATGATATAGGAGATATTCTGAGCGTAGTCGGGAGAGAGTATCGTAAGGTTGTCGGCTGAAACACCCATGACGGTACCGGAAAGACCGTTTTCATCCTTTGTGATATCCTTCATCCAGTCGATGCCATATACTTGCTTGAGCACAGATTTCCAATCATACCAGTAGTTGCCTACTTTTACACTCCAGTTGCGCACCGGCGTGCCTGTCGGAGTAGACCCGTAGATCACCCCGTCTGTGCCTATCGCCCAGACTCCAAAACCGTCTCCGTCACTATGCAATGTGAAGTCGCTCGGATCTGAAACCGGAATCGTGAACTGAGCAGACCCTTCATCGGAAGTATTGCAGACACCTCCGATAAGTTTCCCGTCGGAAGACATCACGCAATCAGTGGCTCCGTCAATCTGGTCATTGAGCGGACGCAGCCTTCCGTTTTCATATTTCTTGCCGATTGGTATCCATTTTCCTTCGTCGCGGTAATATAGGAAGTCCCATGCTATCTGAGGATAGATGAAGTCGACTGTGCCAAGTAGAATGTTGCCATCCGGAGATACTCCTGTGAGGCGCAATGTGAAGTCGGCATCGTTCCATTCGGCAGGGTCCCCTCCCTCTTCGATCATATCAAAATTCATGGGATTGGAATTTACCATGCCCGGTAAGTCTATGACCGAAAGTGTCTCAAGATCCCACATGCAGGCATTCTCATTGAAGAGGTCGATGCTGACGCGTCCTACTCCATATTTGCCGTCGGGTGTGATCGCTGTCACTGTCCCTGCATTGTATTTCTGTTGCGGCATCGGAAGATTTTTCCATCCGGTGCCTTCTTTCCAGATTGCCGGCCTGCCGTTATAACTTCCTCCTACTGTCTTGCCGTCGTTGCTCACGCATGTTGCCCCCATGGGGGTCGACATCATGGCCTCGTCGGCTGTGAAAAGCTCAATATTCTCGCCCGTGGCGACATTCACGATTCGGGGGAATGCGGTTATCGCGCTGTTGTCCGGATTTACGGCATCTCCGACGCTCCATTGTCCATTGGGAGAGATTGAAGACAGACTGCCTCCATAGAGAGGCCGGACCGTCATTATAGTGGGGATGTCAGCAGCAGCCGCTGTTAAAGTAAGAGCTGCTAAAACACCTGTCAGTATTGACTTGATATTTTCATTATGTTTCATAAATGATATGGTTGGTAGTTATTTGGTTCCGGTGAGGAGGTTCAAGTCCTCACCGGATATGTGATTATGCGGTGTCGTCAATTGACGACGTACTTCTTGCCGTTGAAAATGTAAATTCCTTTGTCAAGGGCTTTGATGTCTGCGGCTGATGCGCCACGGAGCACTATGCGTCCCTGCATGTCGTAGACTTCAGTGACGGCATCGGCTTCTAATGTATCTGCTCCTGATGTGTCATTCTTTCCTGAGATTCGGAATTCGGAGGTGACGCTGCGGCTATTGACTGCATCAAATTGCTCTCCGAATGTGAAGCAACCGGGACCGAAATATATCTTGTATGATCCGGCGGCCACTATGTCGATCGGAGCAACCATAAACGAATTGTCTATCCATTTCGTGAAGTGGATTTCTGTGCCCGTCGTTTCCTCTCCTTCCGCTAAAAAGATGGTGCCCAGTATCTCGTCATCAGAGTCTTTCACGTAAGCTTCTCCCATCCATGACCAGGTCATGGATTCTCCATTTTCAGACTTGACGGTAATCTCTGTGAGTCGGTCAAGGGTTTCTCCCTCGGTTGGCGACGATACGACAATGAGCTTCCCCCCTAAGTCGCAGATCCATTCAAATGAGTAGCAGGCTTCCGATTCCTCCCCGGTATTGCCTTTAAGTTGGTTGCCTTCCTGATCCTTGACATATATGTCGACGGTCAGAGCCGCGTCAATGGTCTCTAAGAAACTTTCTTTCGAAAGGTCGAGGGTCCATATTGTCTTGTCGTCGTTGGATGAAAGACATGAAGCATCATACACGTTGTTGCCGTATTGGCCGAGAGGCGTAAGAGCCTTGTAGACGGTCACCGGTCCAGAGAATTCATATGTGATGATTGCTTTGGAAGACTCGCTTATTAATGATCCCGGATCCGGGGATACGCTGAGCAATTCTATTTCGGAATACCTGAACCCTTCGACCCGACCCGTAAAGGTATAGGATGCACGCCCTACTATCGGCGTCGGATTCCCGTTCGGATCGTAGGCGTCATAGCCGTTGTAGAAAGTGAAGTCTGCGGTGTACTCATGATCTTTGATAAACTTATAAGTGCCTGCTATTTCAAATGAAATAGGGGTGTCCTTCCCCATTTCGTGCGGAGTGGTGTAGTTTGATGTCGATACGATACCCCCGGATGTGGTTTTATCCACTATTTCGATGCTCGTATAGCCGATTGCATCATTATGATTGGTGTTCAATGTTATGTTTTGATCAGTCCACAGTGCCTGTGGCTGAGTAAAATCCGGGCTCACTGTCAGGACCTTGAAGTCTGCATACATTCCTGCCGACAGAGACGGTATGTCTACACTGTAATAAAATTCCTTCTTTGCACTCTTTTCTCCTGATGCGTTCACCAACATCCCTTCCGGAAATAGAAGCGTATATTCTCCGTTGCTTTTAAACGATGAGAAGTTAAACACGTAGGTGAATTCTGTAGCATCCCATAATGGATCATAAATGCATGTTGTGGCTGAAATCTCATTGCCGTCTTCATCGATCCATTTCGGCATTACATTCGAATTTGTGGCATCTGAGACGTTGCTGTGAAATCTCAGGTTTTCAAGCTGATAAGACGCAGTGATGTCGGAACTTTGATGTGGCTGGTCGATCGTCGGATTCCATTCGAATGCCGACGCGGTAGCGGAGACTGCAATTATGGCCGATGCCATGAGTAAATGTTTAACTTCCATAAGATTTTGTTTTTGTTGTCTATCCCTTTATTATGCGGGTCATTAGTTTGTGACTATCTTTCTTCCTCCTTGCACATAAATCCCTTTTCCGGGATTCAGAATCCGGCGTCCCAGGAGGTCATAGAAATCTTTGTCGGCATTTGTTTCCTCGATGCTTGCCACCCCGGATGTGGCTGACTTATATCTCACAAAAATATCGTTGCTGTGATCCAGTCCGTCTTCACACATCAATCCTCCGAATGTGACGGTGATCTCGGTGTCGGCATCAGGTTCCATTGCCGGAGCCTTTAGATTATAGAGCATATCTGTTTCCGAGTCTTTTGTCGCCGTAATGTCATCATAGGGTACACTCGCGGTCATTTCCGCGCCATCCTTGATGAAGTGGAAATCTACGGTGTCAAATTTGATGTGATTGCCGTTGAGCACCCATATCTCCATGTCAGTGCCTGTGGCGAGCTGACTTCCTGCGAGAGGCAGCCAGTCGGCGGCAATCGAATAGATCACCCTCTTGAAGTTGTAGCTGTAACCGAAAGAATACGGACTTGACATTGAGCCCGTCAGCACATATTGTCCATCTTCACTTTTGATGCCCGTGATTCTCAAACTTATGGTTTTTTGAGCGGGCAACCCCGGAATCATTTCTTCCGGAAATCGAGTCACCCCTTGAAGATTTACAGTCAGTTTATTCCCTTCTATGCTCGTCAGTGGATTTTCTCTGTACATCTGAGCATCCACGTTGTCGATATCTCCATAAAGAAGTTCGGTCGAAGGTTTGCATTTCGGGTCGAGATTTCTGTCGAAGATGAGGCTCACAAGGCCGCGGTCGCTCCCGGGCATGTAATATGTCAGGAAGTCTGTGACTCCACTGTTAGGTGTGCCTGTTTCTCTAGTCAGTTCTGCCGGTTGGGCGTTCATCTTGTATCTTAACACAAGTTTTCCTACTCCGTCTCCGAAGTCCGGTCGGTTGCCGGAATTGTAAGCATCCCGGATGCCTGTGAAGGTAAGTGTCACTTCATCTCCGGCTTTGATTTTGCCTTCTCGATACAATTGTCTCAGCGTATTGAACCAGTAGATGGTGATTGAGGCATCAGAGACTTCCGCCGACATTTCTATATTCTCATCCCCTGTGGAAAGTGTGCATCTGGTGCATTTTATAGGAATGTTGAATAAGACGTCCACTCGGTAATTTGTGCTTAGCGACACAAGATTGTCGTCTGCTTTTGGCGTGACTGATGATAATTCGATTTTCTCATTTCCGGTTGAAATGCGGAAAGTGCCTCCGTCAAGTGGCATTACGTTGTAGAAATAGATTGTCTTGCCTGCAGTGGCAGGATAGATACGGATCTTTTCCCCTCCGGGTCCATATAGGCTTTGCTGTGATTCTATTGGATTGTCATGGTTTTCATCCTCATATGCGTTGATCACGTCGCCGGTGCTGTGGCAGGTGATAATTCCGGTTTCTTTCGGCACGTAGTAGCCCGATACCGGTGTCATTGCATCATAGTTATACACTACGTCATCCTGCAACTCACCTAATTCCAATGCATTAGCTGTGTTTGCACATGCCGCCACGCATGCAATGGCATACATGATTTTGTATTTTATACTCATAGTTGAAATGTCGGTTTTCTTATTAATATTCCTAATATTTTACAAATGTAGGAAAAAAAAATGGAATATGCTAATATATAATAGTTAAAAAATTAAAATATAAAAAGGGAAGGCCGCAACAGCGAACTTCCCTTTCATAAAATAAGCAGATATGTTTTATTATTTTATGGGGTCAAAATAATGATAAGTGATAGATGAATTATCAATTAAAATTATAAATAAACTACCATTCCAAGAATTAGAGGCGAGCTTTTTCGCGCTCTATATAAGTGTCGATGGAAATGCCGTTTCCTAACGAGAATTCAGGATAATCCTTCTTGATGGTCTCGTAGCAATTCATGGCATCGCCATATTTCTTAAGTTCATCGTATACCACAGCCATCTTCAAGAGTGCGCGTGGAGCAATCTGCGGATTTCCTTTCCCTTTCTTTTCAGCAGATTTGAAAGCGGATAATGCGTCGTCATATTTCTTGAGGTTGACGTAGCAGTCGCCGAGAAGGATCTGTGCGTTTGCATCAAGAACCTTGTCATTTGAGCTGAATTTCTTGAGATATTTGGCGGCATCCTCATATTTGCCCGAGTTGTAAAGAGTTTCAGCGGCGCTGAGTGCTGCAAGTTTGCCGGCTGATGTGCTGCCGTATTGATCGGCCACTTTTTTGTATTGAGCTGCGGCTGTCGAGTCATTGGTAGCGGAGAGTTCCACTTTGTTGTATTCCTCCATCGCCTTTTTTCCGGTCGGAATTTTGTAGAGATAGAGCCAAGCGAAAGTGAGGCAAGCCACCACGAGGATTGCTCCCATGGCGATACCCATAGCTTTTTTGTTGGTCTCTATGTTGCGGCCGAGGTTGGTCAACCTGTTGTTGATGTTTTCCAACTGATCCGGCTGCTCCGGTGTCTGGTTGCTTGATGCCATTATTATATTAAATTATTGTATTACAACATGATAAAGCCATGGAAAGATTCTTTCCATTCTTTTCATCTGCAAAATTAATGATTTTTTTTGTCCTATGCAAATAAAATCTGAATTATTTTTTTAGTTCTGTGCATAACCAATCATA
>CAMWJD010000008.1 GCA_947174515.1 uncultured Porphyromonadaceae bacterium | reverse complement strand
TCAACGGTTTTCAAGACCGCCGCAATCGACCACTCTGCCATCTCTCCGAAAAAATATCTTGTAGCTTTTGCTCTCAAAAGTCTGTCGCGGAGTGAGCGAGATTCGAACTCGCGGTACGCTTTTGGCGTACACACGCTTTCCAGGCGTGCCTCTTCAGCCACTCGAGCATCACTCCAATTTTGTAGTCGCAAACGTTCTCGTTTGCGACTGCAAAATTAGTCAATATTTTTGTAACTGCAAAATTTTTCATGATTTTTTTTAATAAAAAAATTCTAAAAAAAATTTTTTTAGCTACACCAATGGCTTTTACATCCGAATCGACCAACCATCAACACTTCATCGTAAGATGTGGTATATAACGTAAAAGCTATATTACTTCAGGATAGAACTACCGCTAAAGAATATGTTTTTGCCGTTGATCTTATAGGAGATGGAGACTTCTGTCATGTCCGGAGATGCAAAATCCAATCTGAAGTCGGTGGCCTTGAAGTCAACAGAATCAATCATGGTGATTATGTTATTCTTAATTCCAAGCACAGTAGTCTTAGGAGCAGCGGCATCCAGAGTAAAACCGACGGAAGAGAAGACCATAGGGATATCTTCAAAACGGATTACCTTGGGGAATGAGTTATCTTGTGAGTCGCTGAATTCAGGATTGTAGACATACACCACGCCCACTTTTTTTTCAAGATCTAAAATTGCACGATAATCGATTTTTTTAGATGAGAAAGATGAAGATCCTGACGAGGCTATGGAATTTCCTACGTAGAATGCATCTCGTGAAAAAGACTGAACTCGGTAGTGACCATTAATATTATAGTTTACATTTAGGCGTTGAGCGACCTCAAGTTGGTAGTCAGGACTAATCAAATTGGCATTGTTTGATTTCAAACACCACACTATTTCTCCCATGAGGTCTGAAGCAGAGCTGCCGGCAGAGACATTACCGGACTTGGCAAACCAATAATTGGCAGCATACCCGGCGTCATCGACATTTGACACCTTAAACGTCTTCTCATGGACAACCATAGTATCAGTCTGCAAGGAATATCGCTGATTGTTGATTATAATATCCGAACATGTGACATCAGTCACTCCTTTGGAAAGATTATTCAGAACTTGGTAGACAGCTGTTGAAGCTTGAGCTGTCTGGGATTCATCTTCAGTGTCAACAATGAGATTACATTCTTTATAATAGAATGTCTGGGTAGAATCCTTCAGATCGCCGCAAGCCGATACGATCATCGCAACGATAGCAAATGTGAAAATTATTCTCTTCATATTAAAATTCAGTTTAAATCACGCAAAATTAATAAAAAAAACAGGTATCAGCAACGCAAAATCAATAAAATCGGACTAAAATAATCTTTAAAAATAAAATTAAAGTGTTAATTTTGCAGTTACAAAGAAAATCGAGAAACCTAAAGTCGGTCTCAACAACATAAAAGCGCCTCTAAGCGCTGATGAGGAAACAAGAATATTATTTGAATATAGTATAGTTTGGATTGAGAATTGGAAAAGTTTGAAATAAATATATTAGGTTGCGGGAGTGCCAAGCCCTCCCCTTTTCACAATCCATCGTCGACCGTGGTCAACTTCAGAGACAATCTCTTTATGATTGACTGCGGCGAAGGAGCACAAAAGGAATTTCAACGCCGGCATTTGAAATTTTCCCGCCTTAACCATATCTTCTTAACACATCTGCACGGCGACCATGTGTTTGGATTGCCGGGGCTAATCGGCACCATGGCACTTTCCGGGCTTGAAGGAGACCTCACAATACACACATTTGAAGACGGGAAGAAAATTTTGAGCTCCATTTTCGACTATTTCAACAGAGGACTTCCTATCGATGTGAAATTCAACGTCATAAAACCGGAAGAAGCGATTGTGTTTGAAAATAGCTCTCTTCAAGTCAGAACAGTGCCTCTCAAACATAAGATACCGGCAGTAGGATATGTTTTTGAAGAGAAACCACGATTGCGTCACATCAACCGCGAGATGTGCGATTATCATAAAGTCCCGTTATGGGAATTCAACAGGATAAAAACAGGAGCGGATTTCATAAAGCCTGACGGCACTGTCGTTTCAAATAAACTGCTGACTTTCGACCCAACTCCGGCACGCAGCTACGCCCATATCAGCGACACATCATATATGGCGGATCTTGCTGAGAAAATCAAAGGAGTCGACTTGTTGTTTCACGAGACCACCTATCTGAATGAAGATCTTGACAAAGCACGAGAACGTGGACATTCCACCGCGGCGCAAGCAGCTCAAGTAGCTTTCGACGCGAAAGCGGGCAGATTGCTGACCGGCCACTACTCGTCAAGGTATAAGGATGACAGGGTATTTCTCGAAGAAGCCGAGAAGGTGTTTCCGAATGTCATTCTTGGAAATGAAGGAATAAAAATCTCAATTTAGCCAATGATTTGGCAATGAAAATATTTTTTATTAATTTTGCACTGAAAAAACAAATACAGAAAAAACTACAAACAGGATATGAAGATAAGCCGTTTACTCGTAGCATTTATGCTACTTATTGCGTTGCCTGCCATGGCATTGACAGATGAGCAAGTGATCTCCTACATCAAGACTGAAGCAGCCACAGGCAAGTCTCAGAATCAGATCGCCAAGGAATTGCTGGCGCAAGGTGTCTCGGCCGATCAGATCCGCAGAATACGCTCTCGATACGAAGAAGAACAAAATACCCAGGTCAACGCCACCACAGGAGTTTCGCTGCGTTCCCGACTGCGCGCGGAAGAAGCCGAAAGCGCGGAAGACAATGATCCTGTAGTAGACGTAAATGAAACGAAAACGGGAAGTAAGGATATTTATGGCCATAGCATATTCAATACCAGAGGATTGTCATTTGAGCCCAACTCCAACATGGCGACTCCCAAGAATTATCGTCTCGGACCGGGTGATGAAGTAATAATTGACATTTGGGGGGTTAGCGAAGACAATATCCGTCAACAAATTTCTCCTGACGGACGCATCATGATATCGCAGTTAGGACCCGTCTATCTCAATGGATTGACCGTTGATGAAGCAAACCAACAGATCAAGAATATTTTTGCAAAAAAATATTCAGGAGTCGGCAGCGACACTGATATCAATTTGACTCTCGGACAGATACGTTCCATCCAGATCGACGTGCTTGGAGAAGTAATGAGGCCCGGCACATTCCGCATTTCCCCGTTTTCAAATGCTTTCCATGCTCTCTACAATGCAGGAGGCATCAACGATATCGGTTCGGTCAGAAACATCGACATCTACCGAAACGGAAAAAAAATATCTTCAATCGACGTTTATGATTTTCTTTTCAAAGGGAAAGACGTAGGGAATATCCGTCTCCAGGAAGGCGACGTGATCATCGTGCCTCCATATAAGGAACTCGTCCATGTAGAAGGCAACGTGAAGCGACCCATGTTCTACGAGCTCAAAGACAACGAAAGTCTTGCTAAATTGATAGAATATGCCGGCGGGTTCACCGGCGACGCATACAGCGATGTGGTAAGGGTGCTCCGACTCAACGGAATAGACAAGGAACTCAACACCGTCGACCGCTCGGAATACTCATCCTATACACTGAAGGATGGCGATGTCGTATCAATCGGAGTGGTGACTGATGAATTCACAAATAAAGTTGAAATAGGAGGTTCCGTATATCGACCCGGCACATATGCAATCAGTGAAAACGTAAAGACACTCCGCCAGCTTATCCGGACCGCAGAAGGGCTGACCGATGATGCTTATCTCGACCGCGCACTCATGTATCGCGAAAAGCCTGACCGTTCGCTTGAAATCTTAGCCATCAATCTTGGCGATATCATGAACGGCACGGCAGCTGATATCGAACTCCGCAAAAATGACATCATCAACATCATTAACATCAATGCAATAACTGAACGTGGCGGATTTACTATCGACGGTCTTGTAAACTCACCGGGCACTTATCCTTATGCTGAAGGCACCACAGTGGAAGACCTTATCCTGCAGGCAGGCGGGCTACTCGAAGGAGCATCCACAGCAAGAATCGAAATATCCCGGCGCATAGTGGATCAATCAGCTACCGACGCCACTACCCAACTGGCAGAGACTTTCACAATAAATATCGAAAACGGCATAGCCGTCGGCAACGGAAAGGGATTCGTGCTTAAGCCATATGATTTGGTGCAAGTCAGAAAAAGCCCGACATATTCTCCACAGACCACTGTCCGCGTAGAAGGAGAAATTCTTTTCCCCGGCAATTATGTATTGGAATCGCGCAACGAACGCATATCCGACATCGTCAAAAGAGCCGGCGGCATCCTGGAAAGCGCCTACATTCAAGGAGCAATTCTGGAACGAGACAGGACCGAAGATGAAATCAAGGCAAATGAAGAAACCATCAGACTTGCGCGCGCGAATCAAGAGACTGAAGATTCAATCTCAATTCAAAAGCTTGAAATTTCAAAAAGATATCCTGTCGGCATCGACTTGCAAAAAGCACTTGACAATCCCGGAAGCACCTATGACTTTGTGCTCCAGGCAAACGACAGAATCTTTATACCTGAACTTCAAAGTACAGTCAAGGTTTCAGGAGATGTGATGTATCCTAATACCGTCATCTATATGCCGGGTAAGAAATTAAGCTATTATGTGGATCAAGCCGGCGGCTACAGTGAAAGTGCAAAGAAAAATAAAGCTTATGTGGTGTATATGAACGGAACGATCGCGAAGATAAAAAAGAATACGCCTATCGAGCCCGGCAGCAATATCATCATACCGTCAAAACCGGATAAGACATTCGACTGGAATAAAGTCGTAGCAGTAGCCTCTACATTAGGATCGCTTACAGCTTTGGCCGCTACGATAGTCACACTTTCTAAATAACAACGTCTCCCAATAATGCACAAAGTCATGGCAAACAAAGATAATAACGAAAAAGAAGACGATATCGAGCTGCGCACCACAATTGCTGATAACAACAAATTTCAAACAGGAGAAGCAGAAGATGAAGAACAAGAAATAGATCTTCTGGAACTTGCGATGAAGCTATGGAACAGAAAGAAGGAAATCTGCATATGGTGCTTCATAGGAGCTATCCTGGGAATCATAATAGCCTTCAGTATACCACGCGAATACACCACAGATGTCAAACTTGCACCGGAATTGGGAAGCAATCAGAAAATGAGCGGAAGCCTCGGAGCAATGGCAGCCATGGTAGGTATAGGAGGCGCTACTCAGAGTGGTAGTGATGCAGTCAATCCTACGTTATATCCCGATGTCGTAAAATCAGTGCCATTCCTTGTGGGACTATTCAACGTGCCTGTAGAAGACATCGAAGGCCGGAAAAAGATAACTCTGAAGGAATATATGGAAGATGATATCCGCAGTCCGTGGTGGTCAGCTGTCAAGTCTTTGCCATTTAAGCTGATCGGCCTTATCACATCAAGCAATGACAAGGACGCAGACCCTAACAAACCTACAGACTCATTCCAATTGACAAAAAAGGAAGATGCAATAGTTGAAGGACTTAGGTCACGAATCTCCGCATCGGTTGATACCAAGACCGCCGTCATCACGATATCAGTATTGATGCAAGACCCCTTGATTTCCGCCACTTTAGCAGACACTGTAGTCAACAGACTTCAGGAATACATCACCGATTATCGAACAAATAAGGCGCGTAAAGATCTTGAATATGCTGAGATGCTTAATAAGGAAGCTAAAGACAATTATTATAAGGCACAACAAAAATATGCCGATTACCTTGACCGGAACAACGGCCTTATAATCCACTCCGCGATGACCACCCGCGAAAGACTTCAAAACGAGGCGACATTGGCTTTCAATCTTTACAATCAGACTTCGCAGCAAGTGCAATTAGCAAAAGCAAAAGTTCAGGAAAACACTCCTGTCTATGCGATCGTTTCCCCACCGACTGTCCCAATAAAGCCTTCCGCTCCGCGAAAGATGATCATACTTGTGGGATTCGTATTCCTGGCATTCGTGGCAAGTTGCGCCTGGATTCTCTATGGGAAACCACTTATGGAGGAGATGAAAAAGAAGAAAGACGAAGAAGCTGAAAAGAAATAAATTGAACTGCATAAAGCACATACTCATTATTATTGCGGTTATCGCCGCAGGCATTCCCGCCACAAGAGCCGATGAACTTTCGGAACTTGTGGCGGCTGTCGCTGCCTCAGTCGACACCTCAATGATGACACGCGACGCAACACGCACGCGACTCAACAACAGTAAGCTTAGATATAAGCCACATTCCCCCACAAAAGAAATCAATGCTGATTTTCTTGATGGCATCCTGAAATCAATGAATCGGCAAGCTCTTAAAGCTTTAAGGCGTGATAACAACGAATATGAATCTGACGTTTTTTCACCGGTAAGATTGGGCAGACAAGGTTTTTTCCGCCCCGTGCCGGGCATAATCACATCAAAATTCGGGTGGCGCCCCAGGTTTCAGAGAGTGCATCATGGCGTAGACCTTTGCCTTAACATCGGGGACACAGTGAGAGCAGCCCTCAACGGGACAGTGAAGCAAATATCTTATGATGCTGACGGATATGGACTTTATGTAGTGATCTCGCATCCCGACGGTATGGAAACCGTATATGGTCATCTTCTCAATTCACTCGTCTGTCAGGGACAGGCCGTAGAAGCCGGACAATCTCTGGCAATCGGGGGCAACACAGGAAACAGCACCGGACCTCATCTCCATTTTGAAACACGGCTAAACGGAATTGCCGTCGACCCTATGCTGATATTTGATCTTTATGGAAGCTCCTATATGTATGCTGATGAAACGACACCTGCCGTGAAAGCAATTCCCAAAGGGCCTACCTATTCACATCAGTCAAAATCATTAAAAAAAGAGAATACCTATATAGTCCGCTACGGCGACACAATAGAAAGCGTCGCGAGGCAAGCCGGAATATCAACAATGCGTCTGTGCCAGCTTAATATGCTTAGCGATAAGGAGCAACTCCCAATCGGCCGGATGCTGAAGCTCAATTAACTATAACGAACCGTAAAAAAGATCAAGCTCCGGCATCATATCGGGAACAGATAAAACCGCCTACCGGGCTGTGGATCCCACATCCATTGGTCAATTACAATATTATCATCAAGAGCCTTTATCTCAAGCAAATGCTTTCCGGCCTTCAATGACACCGGAAGAATCCTTACGGTCTGCCCTCTCATCACATTCTCTTTCCATCTTTCAGATCTGAAAGGTTCCTTCTGGCTGAACACCTCAGGCTTTCCATCATCGACACTCACGCTGAAGCGAATATCGGCTCCGTCAATCGCATGCGTAGGGATAACCGCTACCCTTATCACTCCTTCGGCGTCTTTATCAACCATAAAGTCATATTTTAGCGAACTTCCTTTGGAGAGACCCACTGCATTCATGCTGTGGCCCAACATTTCCACCGGGTTGGCCGTTCCATCTGCTTTGTCGAACGAATAAGCATTCCTCACCACGACATCACCGGGCAGAGGCTTAAGAGGATCTGCAGGAGCCGGATCAGGATGCTCCATAAGCTCTTTTTCTGTCAGCACCACCGGCAATGATGGAGCAAAGAACACAGGAAGGTCTCTGGGACGCATATCCATGCTTCCCTTCCACTTCCCATCAGAGACCACATCATTATAATATTCCGTCAGTTTTCTCACTTCCTGATAAGCACGCTGACTTTGCGCACAAGCCTGAATTATCTTCTCTTCAAGAGCAAACCTATCGGCTACGCCATTTCTCCCTGACGCAAGTTCACGTGCTTCCTGAGCTTTCAACAGAGAGCGTGCATGGGCTGCAGAAGCGCACACCGGATAAATAATCGCTGCAAAGTATGCATCATGGAGAGAAGGATCAACTAATTTGGTAGCATAATCTACAACGTAAGAAATTCTGTCAAATTCAGACACATAACGCTGAAGTTCATTTCCGAACTCCTTCCGATTGAATTCTGTAGACCTCACCGGCGTCAACCTGCGTTCATATAAATTCCTATCTTTTTCCACTTGCGACCATCCCATAAATTCGGGTTTGCGTTCGCCACAAAGTCGATAAAAATCATGCATCACCGGGAATATCAGGTCAGCTGCTTGCTTTCCGAATTGTCTTGTGAGCCAAGCCTTATAATGATTTCTCAGAGAAGACGCATCCACACTGTCGATATTCCATGCCATGTCGAGGAAAAGTTCAAGATCATAGCCGGCCACCTTAGGATCATGCACATTCGCTATCCATAGTTTCCTTACTTTATTATCATAAGCTTTGCGCATCTGATGATAGATCAAACCCGGCTGAGTTGTAGTCAGCCATAGATAGTCATGAGGTTGCCCCCAGTAACTCAAATGATAGTATACTCCTGCACCGCCGGAGCGCTTCTGCTCCTTATCATCACTAAGGCGCGTGATGTAACCGTGATTATCATCACACCACATCAATGTGACATAATCCGGCACTTTAAGACCCATTTCATAAAGTTCAAGCACTTCTTTATAAGGCACAAAAATTTGATCTTGCATAGAAGGATCCCCTATATTTTCGGCTATAAGCCCCTGCTGGTCGTCGATAACCTGCTGAAGAGCATCAAACTTCTCCTGAGCGGAGGAATAACCTTCCATAGAGCTATCGTGTATGCCACGCATTCCGATAGTGAAAATATTACCTCCTTTTGAATCCTTCACTTGCTGAAGGCGTTCTTTCCAATATGACTGCACCTCATCTTTATTAGTCTTATAGTTGAATCTGCCGCGAGTCTTGACATCCCACTCCCCTACATTATTACGCAGCATCGGCTCGCAATGAGAAGTGCCAATTATAATTCCGCAACTGTCTGCCTGCTGCTTTGCGCCATCAAGCATGAAGAAAGCTTTGGTCCCCTCATGCATGGCCGGCCAAAGGGTATTTGCCCTTAATCTAAGCAGAAGTTCAAAAATCTTTCTATATGTCTTTGTCCCTATCTCTGTCTTCTCCGAGGGTTCGAAGTTTAGATGACTCCAGGGACGAAGAGACCAGTCTTCGTCGTTGATAAAAATGCCGCGTCGCTCCACAGAAGCGCCTTGCATATCATGAAAATCTGCATCAATTGTAAGCAAATTCTTCTTTTCAGGCACTACGTCACCCCACCATATCCAGGGAGAAACACCGGCTTTACGCGACATTTCAAGCAGTCCATAAGCCAATCCTCTCCCATTGGCACCGGCGATGTTAATGACTCCATCCCTGACGTTTATTTCAAAACCGTCAGTCAAATTTCGGAGTGCCTTGATATCCAAACCGTTTTTCCGGGCCGCTTTCAGTTCACTATCGGGAGCGGAATCAATCTGAAAAAGACGAATGGCAGCATGCTGATCATCGGCCGTGACCGCCCTTCGACCAGTGACCGCCTCCATATCATCTGCAAACATTGAAAAAGCGACCGAAACCACGGGATCTGCATTATCGGGAATTGACACCGATACCGGTGCCCCCCCGTCGAACCACACCATGCCGCGGGCTGACAGTGATAAAAATGATATCACAGAAAGGAAAAGTATTTTAAATTTCATAAGTAGCTCACCAAAATTAAACTATAATGTAATCCAAGCAGCTTGAAAAGATCTTGATATGATAACTGCGGCAAATTTTGGCCAACCTGCCTCATAATTATCTCGCATTTATCATATCATTAATTTTGCGAGCTACTTAGATGCTGGATTTTGTGCAAAGATATAAAAAATTTGCGGATTGACAAGTGTCAATCCGCAATAAAAAATGGTTGTATTGATTTATCAGTATGTGATGATCGGATCAAGTTCCTTTGCCTGATCTATCATTTTCTGAAGTTCTGCAACAGAAGGCACTCGATTGCAGAGATTCTTCTCATTGTTGACTTCTTCCATCTTCGGCTGAAGATTGGCAGCGACTCTGTGACGGAATTCCTTTACAGTGTCCACTCCCGCAGCTTCAAGGAGCTCTGCAAACTGACCTGCAACGCCTTTGATGCGGAAAAGGTCAGCATGGTTAGTCCACTTCAGAATGAGTTTTCCACTGATACCGGTTTCCTCAGCAACTTTCTTGCGTCCGGCAGGAGTTGCGCACTCCTTCAGCAGATCTTCAGTAGTCTTGATTCCTACTTCCTGTAGTTTTGCGGCATAGGAAGCTCCGATGCCTTCAATTTCTTCAATTTTGTATGCCATAATCAATATCATTATCAAGGCAGGGAGTTCCGCCCTAATAATATAACTATAACATAGAATGATTTGTTCGATTCAGCAGTGAATCAACAATATGTTTTACAACATAAGAACTCATAAGTAGCTCACAGAAATCAAACGATAATGTAATTCAAGCAGCTTGAAAAGATCTTGACATGATAACTGCGGCAAATTTTGGCCAACCTGTCGCAAAATTATCTCGCATTTATCGTATCATTAATTTTTGCGAGCTACTTAT
Source organism: uncultured Porphyromonadaceae bacterium (assembly GCA_947174515.1). GTDB lineage: Bacteria > Bacteroidota > Bacteroidia > Bacteroidales > Muribaculaceae > Lepagella. The sequence goes on along the minus strand of CAMWJD010000008.1, from coordinate 18,648 downwards.
GATAAATATCACCAAAGATCTCTTTTTGGAAAAACATTCCCGTAGCGGGCCCTGAGATCACTGATCAGGCGAGTCATCTCACGAGAAAAGTTATGACCTGTCCAAACCCCTGAATTGGTGATCATGACCCAACACTCACCGTTAGGAAAACGTTCGATCAATGTATGAGTGGAAGAGAGTGTTCCGGTGCGTCGCCACTTGCCATGCTCGTCAATTTCGCTCCATCCTCTCGACACCTTATCATCTTTTGCAAAAGCTGTCAGGGAATCAACCGATGCATTGGAAAGAATATTTGATACATGAGGATATTTATCGGTAGCGGCGACAAGACGAGCAAGATCAGAAGCAGAAGCACACCAACCGCCGGCACCCATCAGACCGTTGATATTGCTGCCACCATAAACTCTCTCTACCATTTTCCCACTTCCATTAAATTCCTCCACCGGCACGGTATCCGGTCCATAATAGTGAACTTCATTTTCGTGGCGATCGGCATAATAATTAGTGGCCGGCCTGAATTTGAAGCATCCGGCAGGATGAAGCACTTCATCAGTCACAAAGTTCCAATAAGACTTACCACTAACCCTTTCTATCACCAAAGAAAGCAACATATATCCAAAATTAGAGTATCTGAACCCTTTTCCGGGAGTGAAAGCAATTTTTCTTCCGAGCACAATCTTCGTCAACTCTTCATTAGAAGGCGGACCAGGCAGATGCTTTGCCGCAATGATATCCTTTGTGTTGAACATCGGGTCGCCGGCCCCCAGACCAAATCCTCCTTTGTGCTGCAACAGATTATCTACCGTGACATCAAAAAGTCTTTTGTCATTAATCGCATTGGAAAAGCAAGTGTCATTAAGAATGCCATCAGGTCCGAATACCTTTGAATTCAGATTTAACTTTCCATCTTCGACAAGCCGCATAACGGCAATAGCCGTGACAAGTTTCGAAGCTGATGCCAATCTCAAAATATTCTGTGGCGTCAACTTACGCTCCTTTTCCACATCGGCCCAGCCATATCCTTTTGCATAAATCAAAGAATCATTGCGTGTCACAGCAAGAGAAAGCCCCTTGATGTTCCATCGCGCTATAAATCGCTCTATGGCACGATCCATCGGAACTAATTCCTGACAATCAGAAAGCTGATTGGTCAATTTATCCGACCATGAAACTCCATAAACCTTAGCAGTCGATTCATCTTGCTTTTTCGGATTATCTGACCTGCAATATGCCAACACAAAGATTGCGGCACTACATATCAAAGCCACCAGAAAAATCAAGAAAGTACCTCTTTTAATATCCCTTCTTGTCATATTTAGTTAAATAATGTTAAATTCAGAAAAATTTTATATGTTTTACAACATCTTTTCGGAATTTATCACTAATTTTGCATCGAGTTTTTCATGGTATTAGATTTTAAGGTTAACAGAAGATTGGTTGTCGCGATGACAATCAATTTTTTTGTTTTTATTCTGAAGCCTTAATATTTCTTGCATTGTAAGCCTCAAGAGCTTTTTCAAGCACAATCAGGGCCTTCCCAAGATCTTCTCTATTAAGCACATAAGCTAAGCGCACCTCATTCTTTCCCTTTCCCGGTGTAGTATAAAAACCTGAGGCAGGCGCCATGAAGACCGTAGCTCCATCATAAGAAAACTCCTTGAGACACCATTCGCAAAACTTGTCGGAATCATCTACAGGAAGGCTGGCCACAGTATAGAAGGCACCCATTGGGATCGGAGAATAACATCCCGGAATTTTGTTAATTCCATCGATCAAGAAATTTCTACGGGCTACATATTCATTGTAGACATCGAGCATATATTCCCTGTCGGCATCGACAGAGGCCTCAGCAATGATCTGCCCTATAAGCGGAGGGCTGAGACGAGCTTGACAGAATTTCATGACATTGGCACGCAATTCCTTATTTTTAGTAATCAGGGCACCTATACGTATTCCACACTCATTATATCGTTTTGAGACCGAATCAATAAGCACCACATTCTCTTCGATACCGGGAAGATGAAAAGCAGAAACGTAAGGAGCTCCCGTGTAGCAGAACTCGCGGTACACCTCATCGGAAAATAGGAAAAGATCATATTTTTTCACGAGGTCGCGGATCTGCATCATCTCTTTGATAGTGTAAAGATACCCCGTAGGATTATTGGGGTTGCATATGAGTATGCCTTTGGTGCGAGGAGTAATCAGTTTCTCAAATTCCTCAATTGGAGGGAGAGCAAATCCCTTGTCTATGGAAGAAGGGATTGAAACTATCTTGGCACCGGCTGAAATAGCAAATGCCATATAGTTCGCATAAGCCGGCTCCGGCACAATAATTTCATCACCGGGGTCAAGGCAGGCCATGAAAGCGAAAAGCACAGCTTCAGATCCTCCGGAAGTCACGATAATATCGTCGACATCTACATCAATATTAAAACGATGATAATATTCCTTCAGCTTAGCTCTTAACGAAGGAAGACCGTCGGAAGGACTGTATTCAAGCACTTGCCGGTCGATGCTTTTCAGCGCTTCAAAAGCTTGCGGAGGAGTGGGAAGATCTGGTTGTCCGATATTTAGGCGATATATCTTGACGCCACGTTTTTCCGCCTCGTTTGCAAGAGGTGCGAGTCTGCGTATCGGGGATGCCGGCATTTCAAAGCCGCGATCAGAAAGATGAGCCATATTAAAAAAATTATGAGTCGATGTAGACTGTTAGTTTTGAGGGTAACTTATCGGAAGATTCGGCGAAGACAAGACCGAAAGGAAATCACGGGCCGCCATTCTGGCTTCCGGAAGATTCATCAAAAGATAATTTCCACAATCTCTTGGAGTAGCACCCGGCACTTCTCCATCAAACTCCGCGATAAAATCGAACGTCTCCTTTAGCAAATCAATGATATCAGAGCTTTTATAGTCTCCGTTGAGAAGCAGGTAATTACCGGTGCAGCATCCCATTGGGCCCCAATATACAATCTTTTCTCCCCACAAGGGATGATTTCTGAGGAATGTGGCCGCCAGATGCTCTATGGCATGAAGAGCAGAGATCGAAAGAGCAGGCTGACGGTTTGGAGATGTCATCCTTATATCGAAAGTGGTGATAGTATCTCCGGAAGAAGTGGAATCTTTACGGCTGACATACACACCGGGAAGAAGAGAGAGATGGTCGATTGTGAAACTGTCTATCTTTTTCATAATGCAAAATTAAGAAAAAAACGGGAAAAATGCATCAAAGATAAGGATAATTTGATTAAATTTGCAGTGTAAAATGAATTTTTGATTGGGAATGACACTCCATCATGTAAATTTTGATATGCAATGAAAAATAAAGAGATAAAATATTCGGAAGCAATTGCAGAACTGGAGGCCATAACGGCAAAGATGCAAAGTCCGGAATGTGATATAGATTCGCTTGGCGCCCTCACATCGAGGGCATTGGAATTGCTTAAGATATGCAAGGACAAGCTGTTCAAAACCGATGAAGAGGTGAAGAAATGCCTTGAAACGCTGGCTGATTCACTGACAATGTGACAAAGCCTCAGAAAGAGGAAAATTCAACAATAAAGAAGTGCGGAAGCGCGTTTTATCTATATGGCTAAGAATAGACATATACTACTGATAGCAGTCATTATCGCTTTTCTGACAGCTACACTACCGTCGTGCAAATCGGTGAAGCTTTCAGATGCAGACGACACATTGGCGCGCGGGGAGTTCTACGCTGCATCAACGATGTATCGCAAGATCTACAACAAGCTCACAAAGCCGGAAGAGAGACCGCTCCGAGGAGAAGTGGCATATAAGCTTGCGACGTGTTATCAAAGGCTAAACCGGCCTGCCAACGCTGTAGCCGCCTACAATAACGCTCTTCGATACGGACAAAAAGACTCCATGATATATCTGCATTTGGGGCAAATGCTTCAGGCCACAGGGAAATACCAGCAAGCAATTGCAGAATATGACAAATATCTTGAATGGAAGCCGGAAGATGGAGTTGCATTGTCGGGAATACGGGGATGCAACATAGCCTTATCGTCAAAAGACGCGCCCAAGAGCAGATATATTGTAAAGCAATCAAAGCTCTTCAACTCACGACGCTCTGACTACGCCCCCATGTATCTTGACAAGAACTATGACATCCTGTATTACACCACCACTAATGAAAAAGTGACCGGCGAAAACAAATCGGACATCACAGGCATAAAGAATGGCGACATATGGATGGCGAAAAAGAACGAGAAAGGAGAATGGCAACGCCCGACTGCCGTAGAGGGAGAGCTCAACTCAGATGCCGATGAAGGGATAATATCGTTCTCACCCGACGGACAGACGATGTATCTTACCGTAGCAAAGCGTTCGGAGACCTCCAGCACCACCGTGGAGATCCACACATCCCGACGCAGCGACGCCACATGGAGCGCGCCCCAGAAATTTGAAATCCTCAACGACACCATCACCGCCGTAGGCCATCCGTCGGTGTCTCCGGATGGAAGGTATCTCTATTTCACATCAGACATGCCGGGGGGCTATGGAGGTCTCGACATATGGCGAATCAACCTGCAAGACAAAGGAGGCTCTCTTGAAAATCTCGGTCCGCAAATCAACACGGGTGGTGATGAATCATTCCCGTTCGCACGAACCGATTCATTACTATACTTTTCGAGCAACGGACATTCCGGCTATGGCGGACTTGACCTCTTCAAAGCCACCCTCAACTCCACGGGCGACCGCTGGAGCGTAGACAACATGGGGCAGCCTATCAACTCGACAGGAGATGACTTCGGCATCACGTTCGGCGCCGGAGAATCCGGATTTTTCAGCAGCAACCGTGGAGATGCACGCGGGTATGACCACATCTATTCATTTGAACTGCCAGACCTTAAGATCAGCATATCGGGATGGGTAGTAGATAAAGATGATGAGCCGGTGCCTAACGCAAGGATAAGGATCGTAGGCAATGACGGTTCGAACCAAAAAGAGATAGCGAGAGACGACGGCAGCTTCAAATTCAAACTCGATAGAGGTGTAAAATATGTAATGATGGCCGGAGCCAACGGCTATCTTAATCAGAAAGTGGAATTCGAGAGCGACGATGCCGAAGAAGATGCCGAATATGGCATTGACTTCATTTTGGCTTCCATCTCCAAGCCAAGCATCGTGGAGAATATCTTTTATGACTTCGACAAAGCATCCTTACGTGCAGAATCAAAGGAGGCGCTCGACCAACTCGGTGTGATGCTTGAAGACAATCCAAACGTATCAATCGAGATGAGCGCGCACACCGACCGGAAAGGGAGCGACCAATACAACTTAGACCTGTCCGAACGCAGGGCAAAAAGCGTAGTGGATTATCTTGTAGGAAAAGGTATCAATCCAAACAGACTTACCTGGATAGGATATGGCAAGCAAAGGCCCAAGACAGTCACCAAACGCATCAACAAAGAATATCCACAATTTGAAGAGGGCACCGAACTGACACCAGAATTCATCGATGGGCTGTCTGAGGAGGATCAGGAAGCCGCAGATCAGATCAACAGACGCACTGAATTCCAAGTGACAGCTATAGACACTGACTTTGATTTGCTTTAATACCACTTCTCATAATGAAGTTGTTTAAACTTCATTATTTCAGACGCGAAAAAAACGCATAAAACAAGACAATATTTTTGGCAATGTCGGGGAATTTTTGTATCTTTGCACAAACTATTGTCATATGCAAAAAGAGAATCAAATAATCGTAGACGGACTCACGTTTATCCCCTATCTGAACTGCGAAACCATACGGACAGAAGTGGAAAGAGTAGGAAAAGAAATAGCCCGCGACTACGAAGGCAAGCAACCGATATTCCTCTGTGTTCTGACTGGAGCCTTTGTGTTCGCATCAGACTTAATCCGCGCCACCGGACTCACCGACTCCAAAATCACATTCATCAGGTATAAGTCGTACGAAGGCACGTCATCGAGCGGCTCTGTTAAACAGATAACAGGACTGACCGATGACATATCGGGAAGAGATGTGGTGATAATTGAAGACATAGTAGACACAGGGTTGACAGCATGCCGGATGATAGAAGACTTGAAAAAGCAAAATCCGACATCTGTGAAATTTGCAACGTTGCTATATAAGCCTGAAAGCAGCCAGACCGGTTTTGTTCCTGACTACGTAGCCTTCAAAATCCCCCCGAAGTTCATCATCGGATATGGACTTGATCTTGATGGGAAAGCAAGAAATCTTCCTGACATATATGTGATTAAGGAAGGATAAGCTGGAATGATTCTCAAAAATTGAAAATTCAAAAATCACATAATAAATGTTGAATCTGGTATTATTTGGTGCTCCCGGAAGCGGCAAGGGCACCCAGAGCGAAAAAATCATAGACAAATACGGTCTGCACCACATCTCAACAGGAGAGGTGCTCCGCAAGAATATCAAGGAGGGAACCGAACTCGGCAAGATAGCCGATGAATATATCAGCAAGGGACATCTGATACCCGACAGTCTGATGGTAGACATACTGCGCCAAGAACTCAAGGGGCTTCCGAAAACCACAAAAGGAGTTATCTTTGATGGATTTCCACGGACAATCCCGCAGGCTCAGGAATTGGAAACGATACTCGCGGAAATGGGCGAATCACTTACCGGAGTGCTTGGTCTTGAAGTTGCGGAAGATGAGCTTGTCGAAAGGATGCTGAAACGCGGCGCTGAAACAGGCAGAGCTGATGACAACATCGACACGATACAGAACCGGCTTAAAGTGTATCACGAACAGACGGAACCCCTGAAAGCGCATTATCAAGGGAAAGGCAGCTACATCGCTATCAATGGTATAGGCAATGTAGATGAAATATTCTCCAATATAGCGAACGAAATTGACGGGAGAGTCAAGTGATAGTCGAGGGTTCCGTCGGGGACCAAATTTTAGAAAAAAGAAATGGAACAGGAAGAAATACAGAATAAAGAATACGCGGCCGATAATATTCAAGTGCTTGAAGGCCTTGAGGCAGTTCGCAAACGCCCGGCGATGTACATCGGAGACATTTCGGGCAGAGGTCTGCATCATCTCGTCTATGAGGTTGTCGACAACTCAATCGACGAGGCATTGGCAGGGTTCGCGTCTCATATAGAGGTGACGATACTTGAGAATAACTCAATCAAGGTAGTCGACAATGGCCGAGGAATCCCGGTCGACATGCACGAGAAGATGCACAAGCCAGCACTTGAAGTAGTGTTGACAGTGCTTCATGCAGGCGGCAAATTTGACAAGGGATCTTACAAGGTATCCGGAGGTCTTCACGGTGTAGGCGTCAGCTGCGTCAATGCTCTTTCCGACTATCTGCGCGCCGAAATTCACCGCGACGGGAAGATCCATATGCAGGAATATGCCTATGGCAAGCCGACGTGCGATCTTCAGGTAATAGGAGAGACAGACCATACCGGCACTACCATCATTTTCCACCCGGATGCCTCAATCTTCACTGAGACCATCTATGACTACGAGACACTGGCAAATCGACTTAGAGACCTCGCCTATCTCAATGCCGGAATCACATTGACACTTACAGACGAGCGTTTCAGAGACGAGAATGGGAATCCGCGCAGCGACCGCTTTCACAGCGATGAGGGCCTGAAGGAATTTGTCAAGTATATAGATCAAGGGAAAGAGCCGCTGATCGATGACATCATCGACCTTAAGACAGAGCGCAACGGTGTTCCGGTAGAAGTGGCCATGACCTACAACACATCGTTTAACGAGAATATATATTCCTACGTCAACAACATCAACACAATAGAAGGGGGTACGCATCTGACAGGATTCCGTCGCGGACTGACATCGACATTGAAAAAATATGCCGACGACAATCATTTGCTCGACAAGTTGAAGATAGAACTCTCGAAAGAGGATTTCCGTGATGGACTGACAGCAGTGGTTTCGGTGAAGGTGGCTGAGCCTCAGTTTGAAGGACAGACCAAGACAAAACTTGGCAACAATGACGTGATGGGAGTAGTTCAGACTGCCGTGAGTGAAGCGCTTCGCAACTATCTGGAGGAACACCCTAAGCAGGCGCGAGCGATAGTTGACAAAGTGATGCTTGCCGCCCAGGCGCGCCATGCCGCCTACAATGCACGAATGAAAGTGCAGAGAAAATCGCCATTGTCAGGAGCGGGGCTACCGGGCAAGCTTGCTGATTGCAAGAGCCGGGACGCAGCGGCCTGCGAGCTCTTTCTTGTCGAGGGAGACTCTGCGGGAGGCAGTGCTAAGCAAGGTCGCAACCCCAACTTCCAGGCTATTCTTCCACTCCGAGGAAAGATCCTCAACGTAGAAAAAGCCATGGAGCACAAGGTGTTTGAGTCAGAAGAAATCGTCAATATGTTTAAAGCGCTTGGCGTCACCATCGGGACAGAAGAAGACTCAAAGGAGCCCAACGTATCAAAACTCCGCTATCACAAGATCATCATCATGACCGATGCGGATGTCGACGGCGCGCACATCGCAACGCTGCTGATGACCTTCTTCTTCAGAAGGATACGTCCGATCATCGACAATGGATATCTTTATATCGCCACTCCCCCATTATATAAATGCACGTTGAAAGGAAAGAAAAACGTATTTGAATATGCGTGGACAGAGCAGCAGGTGCAGTCGTTTGTAGACCGATACTGTGGCGGCGACCGCAATAAATTCGTGCTTCAACGCTATAAAGGTCTTGGCGAGATGAATCCGGAACAGCTATGGGAGACCACGATGGATCCGGAAAACCGGATGCTGAAGCGCGTCACCCTGACCGATGCCGCAAGCGCCGATCACACATTTGCAGTATTGATGGGAGAAGAAGTAGCTCCCCGACGAGAATTCATCGAGGAGCATGCCACATATGCGAATATCGATACTTGATCAGGAATAGAGGAAGCGCTTAATGGAACGTTTGGGAGTTTTCTCAAATTCATTAGGAATAAGCTGAATCTTGGAAATTTGTTCATAAGGAGCCACCAGACGGTTGAGCTCCTTTCTTATTTCCTCCATTTTCCCGGCGATATCGGTGCTTGCGAGATCGAACTTATCGAGAGTAGGATAATCAGGATAAACGAGAGCCACCAGCTTACCGTCGCGCTCCACCACGAGAGATTCAGCTACAAACGGCATATTATTGAGTTTGGCTTCAATTTCTTCAGGATAGATATTCTGTCCGCTTGCAGAAAGAAGCATAGTCTTATTACGCCCACGCAAGAAAAGCGTGCCGTCAGGAGTGCGCGTACCCATATCTCCGGTATTCAACCACCCGTCTTTATCAAGCACAGCACGAGTCGCCTCCGGATTACGGTAGTACCCTTTCATTACGTTTACTCCTCTTACACAGACCTCGCCCGGAATATTCTCAGGATCTTCGCTCATGACTACAGACTCCATATCGGGGAGAGTCAGTCCTGCGCTGCCGGGTATGAACTTACGCCAAGGCGTATAGGATATCAGCGGCCCGCACTCCGTCATGCCATACCCGACAGTGAACGGGAATTTAATCTTGTGAAGGAATTCCTCCACCTCATGATTGAGAGCAGCCCCGCCCACGATAACTTCTTCAAATTCTCCACCGAACGCCTCTATAAGCTTCTTACGAATTTTAGAATAAACAAGATTATCAAGCAGAGGGACTGCAAGAGTCCATCTGATAGGACCTTTAGAAATCATAGGCAGTATTTGAGACTTATAAATTTTCTCAAGTATCAACGGGACGCATATGATCAGGTTTGGCCTCACTTCAGATAAAGCCTTAAGGAGAATCCTCGGAGATGGAGTTTTGTCAAGAACCGTGATATGACTTCCTACAGCCAGGGGAGTAAGCATATCGAAAGCGCACGCATAAGCATGGGCTAATGGCAAGAAATTCAAAGCCCGGCTTGCCCTATAATGCAGTTTACTGTTAATTCCGAAGCAAACGTTTCCCGCAAGATTCATACCGGTCAACATCACACCTTTGGAAAATCCCGTGGTGCCTGAAGTATAATTAATCTCCACCAGTTCAGAATTATCCCTGTCGGCATATATGATATCTTCCGGACCAAACCCGTTGGGATGAGCTCGCTTGAATCTGCGTTTTGTAAGGCGGAAATGCCGCTTTATTTCCTCCCCTTCTGCCTCATAGAGCACATCATGACCTTTGAGAGAGAACACCGCTTTCACCTTGGAAAGAGAATCAGGATCCATCTGCTCCCAGATTGATTCCTGCACAATAAGGACAGATGCGCCGCTGTGCGTCACAATATGACCGATGTCGATTGGATTAAAATCGGCTAATATCGGCACGACAACTGCCCCGTAGGTGACAACGCCCATGTAAATCTGCACCCAATCCGAACAGTCTTTTCCACATAAAGCTATTTTATCGCCCGGCTTTATGCCAATCGACTGATAGAAAGTATGAGCCAACCCTATTGAATAAGCAAGCTGGCCATAAGTAATAGTCTCTCCCTTTGTATAATCGGTAAGAGCAGGCAGATCCCAGTTTTCCGCAAAGCTTTTCTCGTAGATTTTAATAAAGTTGAGTATTTCCATTGGTAATGATTTTATTGGAAGATAGTTCTCCCTATAATAAATAACGAAAAAGACCGGACTAATGATTAGTCCGGCCATATAATTATTTATAGTTTCTCTCAAAAATTTGCTGCTATCTTTGAAGCTATCTCTTTCATCTTCTCAGGGTCAGGATTGTCGATCTTCTTACGGAAATCCATATCTCCTTCGGATGAAATCGGCACCAGATGAATATGGGCGTGCGGCACTTCGAGTCCCAGCACAGCTTGCGCTACTTTACGGCAAGGAATCGCAGCCCGGATGGCCTTTGCCACTTTCTTTGCAAACACCTGCATTCCGGCGAGAGTCTCATCGTCGAGATCAAAGATGTAATCGGTCTCTTGCTTTGGCACCACGAGAGTATGTCCCCACTGAAGAGGATTTATGTCGAGAAAGGCGTAATATCTATCGTCTTCAGCCACCTTATAAGACGGAATTTCGCCCGCGATGATTTTTGAAAATATAGTCATAATCAAAGTTCTATCTTGACGATTTCAAATTCAAGCACACCTACGGGAGCATTTACCTTTACTTTATCGCCTACCTTATGGCCCATCAGAGCCTTGGCAATAGGAGTAGAGGAAGCGAGTTTGAATTCTTTAAGATTAGCCTCGTTTTCAGTGACGATGGTATATGTCATCTGAGCTCCATTCTTAAGATTCTTAATGGTAACCTTATTAAGCAGTCCCACCTCATCGGTAGTGAGTTTGCTGTCATCTATGATACGGGCAGATGCGATCAGTTCCTTGATTTTAGAAATTTTCATTTCCAACATTCCCTGAGCCTCCTTGGCTGCATCATATTCAGCATTTTCAGAGAGGTCCCCCTTATCGCGAGCCTCGGCTATAGCATTCTTGATGGCAGGACGCTGAGCTTCGAGCTCGGCAAGTTCCGCCATTTTCTTGTCATATCCTTCCTTAGTAAGATAAGTTGCCATGGTTAAATTTCATTTCGGACAAAAGTCCGTGTAAGTTAATATATTTTTATTATTATTCTCAAAGGATTAAAAAAGATGAGTCCGCTTTATCGGCTGATACCAGACCGTTAAAAAGGACCCGTATTGAATTATGGTGCAAAATTAATAAAAAAAACTGAAATACGCAAATTTAGAGACGTATAGAATGTTTAGAGAATGTTAATTAATGTTTTCAATCTCTACGGAAAATGTCGCGGGTATAGACCTTCTCAGCCACGTCATCAAGCACAGTGTCATAGCGGTTGGCAATGATAGCTTGCGACAATTCCTTGAACTTTGATAAATCATTGACGACAAGGCTTCCGAAAAATGAAGAACCGTCTTGAAGTGTCGGCTCGAAGATTATGACATTGGCTCCTTTAGCCTTTATGCGCTTCATCACTCCTTGGATCGACGACTGACGGAAATTGTCGGAATTAGACTTCATGGTGAGACGATATACACCAACCGTGGGGACTTTTGATTTTCCGGGAGCAAAATGATTGTCGGAAGAATAAGCATACCATCCCGTAAGCTTCAGCACTTGGTCAGCGATGAAATCTTTTCGTGTCCTGTTGGAATCGACTATTGCCGACATCATATTTTGCGGGACTTCAGCATAGTTTGCAAGGAGCTGTTTTGTGTCTTTTGGAAGGCAGTAACCTCCATAGCCGAAAGATGGATTATTGTAGTGCATGCCGATTCTTGGATCCAAGCCTACGCCTTCTATTATAGCCTTTGAGTCAAGCCCTTTTACCTCTGAATAAGTGTCCAGTTCATTGAAATAGCTGACTCGAAGTGCAAGATAGGTATTGGCAAAAAGCTTTACTGCCTCAGCCTCTTTCATACCCATATACAACACCGGGATATCTTTTTTGAGAGCGCCCTGTTCAAGAAGCGAAACAAAGATTTTTGCAGCTTTTTCCATCTTGTTGAGATCAGTGACTTTCAGGATCGCATCATTTTCATGCGCGAAATGATGGTTTTCAATCACCTTGGGGACACCTGCGATGATTCGCGAAGGATAGAGATTGTCGTATAAAGCTTTAGATTCACGCAGAAACTCCGGGAAGAACATCAGATTGAATTCAGGCACACCGGCGTCAGCATACTTGAGATATAATGAGCGACAGTATCCGACCGGTATGGTAGACTTAATGACCATTACTGCTCCAGGGTTGACCGAAAGGACAACATCAATCACATCTTCTATACAATGCGTGTCAAAAAAGTTAGTCACCGGGTCATAATTGGTGGGAGCCGCAATCACTACGAAGTCAGCATCACGGTAAGCAGACGCGCCGTCGAGTGTAGCTGAAAGATCCAATTCTTTCTCGGCGAGATATTTCTCGATATATTCATCCTGAATCGGAGAAATCCTGTTATTGATTTTATCTACTTTTTCAGGGATAATGTCAACAGCGGTGACATGATTATGTTGCGCAAGAAGTGTTGCAATTGAAAGTCCGACATATCCGGTGCCGGCCACCGCAATATTATATTTTTCCATATAAATGCAATTTACTGATTTGAGATGGGCTCTATTTCGCAAGCTTGTAATTATCTCAGGCAAAGGCCTGATGGGATTTGCTAATATTGTAATAACGTCAGAATATGTTAAAAATTGATGTAAAAGTAATTTTTCTAAAAAAATATTTTGTGAATTTAAAATATATTATTAATTTTGCAAGTGTGTTTTTCATAGTATTAAATTAAGATTAAGGTTTCGGTCTAATTCTTTGTGAAAAGAGTTAGATCTTTTTTTAGATACATCTCATATAGGCCTGAGACAGGAATATTTACAACAGAAGAATGAGAGAAAACATAAGTGGAATAGTACTCGGAACAGTGAAGCATAATGACCGGCACAATATCTCGAATATCTATACTCGGGAACGTGGGCGGATAGCTGTCCTTGCACCTGCCGGCTCTTCAAAGAAAAGCCGGCAAACCACAGCGCGACTCCAACCTTTAAGCATAATAGAAGCACAAGTAAATATGTCGTCAACGAGAGAAATCCACAACCTTTCAGGCATACAGCCCATCAGGATATGGAAGACTCTATATTACGATCCGGTAAAGTCATCTGTGGCGATGTTGCTGTCTGAGTTTCTTACAAGATTATTGAGGGATGCGCCTCCCGAACCCCGTCTTTGGGATTTTATTTCAAATTCAATCAGGTTATTGGATGCTACGGACAACAGGAATTCCATCGCTAATTTTCACATAACATTTCTTATCAGCTTGAGTTCAATGATGGGAATACAACCGGATGTCAGCGATTATCAAGACGGAATGGAATTTGACATGAAATCCGGCGTAATGGCCTACCCTTTCAATGCCACGACAAGCGGCGGTTATAGAATAGATGCAACGCGTTCCTCCTTTATCCCGACTCTTGTGCGCATCAATTATACAAATTGCGGACATTTTAGATTTTCCGGCAAGGAGAGATCTGAAATAGTCGCCGCCATATTGAAATATTATGGACTTCATTTCCCGGGATGCGACAATTTAAAATCACTTGATATTTTCAAAGAAATATTTGAATAAAAAAAAAGGAATAATTGTCTCACGACAACTAATCCTTTAACCTTAAATCTAATACCATGAAAAACACGATGCAAAGATAATATATAAAAATTCTTTTGTCAAGAGTCGTAAAGAAAAAAATGTCTTGTCTTAAACATAATTAACTTTATGAATCAGACCCTCTGATAATTTTTGCAAATATTTGCAATGATGCATCGAAATCAACGCAGGATGAGCATGGCATCGCCATATGCACCAAACATATAGCCATCTTTCACTGCTATGTCATAGGCCTTCATCACCAAATCATAGCCACCGAAAGCAGCCACCATCATCAGCAAAGTGCTGTAAGGGAGATGAAAATTAGACACCATAGCATTGCACACCGTAAAATCGTAGGGAGGGAACACAAATTTATTAGTCCAGCCTTCAAATGGCATAAGATGACCGTTCATACATTCAGCCGTCACGAGAGCCCTCATGGTTGAAGTTCCGACAGCACAGATGCGCGAGCCGCGATCTTTGGCCGCATTTACCATCTCCACCACTTCCTCTTCAACAAACATTTCTTCCGAATCCATCCGATGTTTAGTAAGATCTTCGACATCAATGTCCCTGAAATTACCGCGCCCACAGTGAAGAGTGACGAAACCTCTCTCCACCCCTTTTATCTCAAGGCGCTTCATGAGTTCCCGGCTGAAGTGGAGTCCGGCAGCAGGAGCCATAACAGCACCTTCATTTTTTGCAAAAATATTCTGATACCTATCCACGTCTTCAGGCTCGGCATCACGTGTGATATAATCAGGGAGAGGAGTATCACCAAGAGCATACAGAGCGGCTTTAAACTCATCGTGAGGCCCGTCGTATAAGAATCTCAGCGTTCTACCTCGAGAAGTAGTGTTATCTATCACTTCCGCCACCATGGAGTCGTCTTCACCGAAATAAAGCTTGTTGCCGATACGTATTTTACGAGCCGGCTCAACCAATACATCCCAGTATTTATTGGCCTCGTTGAGTTCCCGAAGAAGGAAAACCTCAATTTTGGCATTAGTCTTTTCCTTGTTTCCGAAAAGACGGGCCGGAAAGACACGGGTATCATTGAAAACCATCACGTCTTGGTCTTCGAAGAAATTGATGATTTCCTTAAAAATGCAGTGTTTAATACTTCCATCGCGGACATCGACCACCATCAGACGACATTCATCGCGGTTTTCGGAAGGGTGCATAGCAATTTGAGCGTCAGGGAGTTTGAATTTAAACTGTGAAAGTTTCATGTATTATAATTGAGAATTGAGTATTTTTAATTAAGTTCTTATTATTCAAGGCAATTTGAATTCCGGTGGAAAAGAAAGTTCGCAGTCTGAAATTTTTTTGACCGCTTCGTCAATTGAAAGACATTCGTTGATGCTGAAATCTCCTACACGCGTGCGGCAGAGAGCAGTCAGATGCGCTCCCGAGCCGAGAGCCTCTCCCAAGTCGCGGGTAAGGGCACGAATATATGTCCCTTTAGAGCATACGATTCTGAGTTTTATTTCAGGTAGAGAAGCAGACAGCAATTCAAGCTTTTCAATCACGAGAGGTTTGGCTTTAAGCTCCACTTCCTTTCCATTTCTTGCATATTTATAAGCTCTTTTACCATCAATTTTAACCGCGCTATATATGGGAGGAATCTGCATGATGCATCCGGTGAAACGTGGAAGTATCTCGCGGATCAGGTCTTTAGTGATATGCTCATACGGAAACGTTTGGTCTATTTCCGTCTCAAGGTCGAAACTCGGTGTTGTAGCACCGAATTTTATTGTCGCGATATACTCTTTTGATCCATTTTGCAGGCGTTCGATATCCCGCGTAGCACGTCCCGTGCATATTATGAGCACGCCGGTGGCGAGAGGGTCGAGGGTGCCTGCATGTCCCACCTTGAATTTCTTTACATTCAGTCTGCGTTGAATCGCGCCTCTCACACGTTTCACTGCATCAAAAGAAGTCCAACCGAGGGGTTTGTCAACAGCTATGATTTCTCCAGAAATAAAATCCATCTTTTATAATTAAGCTTCGTCTTGCCAAGCTTAAGGGGTATAAGGTTACTTTTTAATAGGTTATGCAAATAGATTCAGGGCTTACCATACAAGGCAGATGATAGCCATCACAAGACAATACACTGCAAACCAAATTAGTTTGCCTTTTTTAACAAGATTGAGCATCCATTTGCATGCGGCGCAGCCAACGAGAAAGGCAGCAATAAATCCAATGACAAGGCATGTGGTAGAGACAGGGACAGCACCTTCAGCTTCTCCTTGCATTATATCCTTTATACTGAGCAAAGCCTCTCCTAAGATCGGGATTATGACCATCAGGAATGAGAATGAAGCCACTTTATCACGTTTATCTCCAATCAGGATACCTGTAGCGATAGTAGTGCCACTGCGGCTCAAGCCAGGTAGTACAGCCACAGCTTGCGCGACTCCTATGGTAAGGGCATCGGCAAATGTGATGTCGCGGCCTCGGTTGGCACTTACCATTTTGCCATTCATCAGCCGGTCGCTATAATGAGCAAAAGCAAGAAGGCAAGCGGTAGCTATCAAGCATATGCCTACTATAGTAAGATTGCCGGAGAACATTCCTTCCACAAGATCCTTAAAACAAAATCCTACAATAGCAATGGGGATGCAACTGATGAGAATTTTTACCACATACCAAAAATTATCATCCCTGCTGAAAGTAAAGAAACTTTTGCAAAGGTCGCGGAAAAGCGGCCAAAGCACTACAATAGTGCTGCATACAGTAGCAGCATGGAGGATCACATCAAATTGAAGGGCATCTTCACCTTGAAGTTTAAGACCGAGGATTTCGCGGAATATCACAAGATGTCCACTCGAAGAGATAGGGAGATATTCGGCAAGTCCCTGGACAATGCCGAGAATAAGGGCGTCTAACCAATCCACAATTTAGAATTTTGAATGTAAAATTTAGAATTTAGAATTTGGGCGGTAAGTCAATCTTTCTTCGGTTTGATAAGGATGGCAAAAGCCATCAGCAAAAATCCGATGAAAGTAACTGCCGGCCCGATTACGATGCGGCGAGTGGAGAAGATATCAGGGTTGAACCCTCCCTCTACCGAACTTCCCGGACCTGCCATCAAAATAAATCCGATAATAATCAATAAAAGGCATCCGGCCATTGCTATATAGTTAACTCTTCCAAATGGACGTTCACTGTCATCGACTTTCTTTATGTCGCCGGGGTGAGGTGACGGAAATTTTATCTTCATAAATTATATTTTGAATTTTGAAGTTAGATTTTTACTATTTAAAAAGGTCTTCGTAGTCTTGATGTAGATGTCGCGTTGTGGCAATGACGGCGGCAAGGGCACATATACAAGCTCCTCCTGCAATAAGTCCGGCATCCACGAGTACCATCCATTTCCAATCTATCAGCGAAGCAATTTGTTCAAAGCCCATAGTTCCGCTCGCTGCAAGCAGAGCGGAAAGCACACCACCCGACACCACACCGGCTATCGCTCCCACCATAGCATTTGAAGCGATAAACGGACGACGAATGAAGCCGTCGGTAGCCCCGACAAGCTGCATCGTGTGGATAGTAAATCTTTTGGAATAAATCGATAATCTTACGGTATTGCTTATGAGCACAAAAGAAATTACAAGCATAATTGCCGCAACCGCAATGAATCCGAAGGTAAGTTTTTTAAGATTGGAGTTCATGGTCTCGATGAGCGCGTTGTCGGGCACACCGACTTCAGCCACGCCATCGATAGCTGCCAGGCTTTTCTTAATACCCGCAATGCGCGCCACAGTGGAATATCCGGCATCTACCGAGAAAGCCACCTCCGGAGAAAGCGGATTCACTCCAAACACGTGTTCAAGGTCTTCTCCGGTCGCTTCTTTCCAATTGTCAAGAGCTTCCTGGCGTGAAATATATCTTACGTTGTGGGCAAATTTTGTCTTTTCTATAGCATCGCATATGGCTTTGGCGCGGTCATCGCCGATATTATCGGCCATTACCACGCTGATTTCTATTTTTTCCATCATGCGTTTCGTTTCAGCTGCGGCAGCTATCCAAATCATGGCAATTATGCCCAAAGTAAGCAAAGCGAGAGTAACACTCACGCCGGTGGTGGTATGGGCTGCCCAGCCTGAAATCTTCACCTCTTTTTGTGGCTTCATTATTCTTTGTTTCTATAAGTAATCTTCAAAAAACACTTGATAAACCCTGCTTGATCTCATCTGCGTCTTTGACATCTCCGAGCAGTCTCTCGCTAAACTTCTTTATCCAATCTGCCAAATCTGCTTGAAAAGCCCGGTGCAATCTTTACCAATTTATTTTTTACGATTACCAAATCCGACCCGCGAATATAGAAATTAACCCTCACCCGCACTCCGGATGAGGAATTGAGTGCAAAGATAATACATTTTAAAGCGAAAGTCAAGTAATTAGCTATTAAAAAATCAAAAGAGCAATGAAAAAAGAGACTCGTATCGCTACGAATCTCTTTTTTCCGGCTTCCCTCGAAATCCTTCGCAAGAAACCGAATGTCCTAATCCTAATTTAACTATTAATCCATAACTTTACTAATGCAACAATAAT
>CAMWJD010000007.1 GCA_947174515.1 uncultured Porphyromonadaceae bacterium | reverse complement strand
GAACGTATATAGAAGAACCCGAAATTGAACGGTTGATGGAAGTCAAAACTCTGATCAACAGCCTAAACATAAAGACAAATATCCTCTCAAACCATATTTCCAATACGATACCGATAACCGGTGTATTGCCTAAAGATAAGGCTATGATACTCCGGGAACTTGACAAAGCGATAGCAGAGTTCCCAGAACATGAACTCAAGGCATATCGCAACAGGGTATGGCATCTGTGAAGTTTTCAGCCTCTGTTCTGTCTTTAACTACCCACATAGCCAGCGGTAGAGGTATTATTAATATGTATGTTTTAATTATTCTGGACCAAAACTGCGACAGGCTGTCGCAGTTTTGCCGTGCCCCGACTTGTGCCCTAATGGTTGATTACGCTCAAGTAGACATTATAAATGGTCAAAATCGGATATTCTTCTAACAATTTTAGTGTGTAGATAGCTGGCATTCAGGAATTATTTAGTAATTTTGTAATATAACGACTTGACAGTATCACTTGATCCCTAACTTATTTTGATGGTCTCAATCTGCGTGTTGCCATCTCCACGATCAGTGTCCGTTGAAGAAAATGTAGAGAGCTATCATCACAATGGCGAGAGCTATCCATGCAATCTTCACACCATGATTTCTGTCGGCCTTCGCCACCTTCATTGGTGTACGGTCATCCTCAGACTTGCTCAGAAGACTGATGGCTACCATCGAGAGGATAAGCACCACGAAAATCAAGAACGACAGCATCATGAAATGCACATGCTCCGAAATCTCAGGGATAATCCATAGATAGAATACTCCGCAACCTATGCTGAAGATGGTGCCAATGGAGAGCACCACATTGGCGGCTAATTTCGAACATCGCTTCCAGAACACACCCATCACGAACACGGCAGCCATAGGGGGAGCGATGAAACTCAGCACCGACTGGAACACATTGAAGAGATCCATGCCCTTTATATTATCGATGGCGAGAGTGATAAGCACCGACACCAGCGCACCGACGATGGTGACAATATGTCCCATGCGCACTATTTCCTTCTGGGAGGCACCGGTGTTGATGGTCTTGACGTAGATGTCCATTGTGAAGACTGTGGAGAGAGCGTTAAGCGCCGAGCCGATAGTGCTGACAAGTGCGGCAGTGAGAACGGCAATCACCAATCCGACCATTCCCGAGGGGAAAAGATGACTGACGAGCATCAGATAGGCATTGTCGGCCTCGACATTGATTTTGCCGAAAAATCCAGTCTTCCACAGAGCGAAGCACACGATACCGGGAATGATGTAGATGGCCACATCCAGAATCTTTAGCCAGCCAGTGAAATTGGCACCCTTCTGACCCTCTTTGAGGTCGCGGGCTGCAAGGACAGGCTGCACCATCGACTGATCGGTACACCAGAACCATAGGCCTGAGATAGGATACCCAAGGAGAATCGGAAGCCAGGGGAACTCCTTGTCGGAGTTAGGCTGAAAGAGATTCCAATAATTCGAAGGCACGACATCAGGGTTGGCAAGCATGGAGATACCGTCTACCACCGAGCCAGATCCAAGATAGAAAATACCAACGATAGTGAGCACTGCCGACACCACAATTAGGAGCACCATCTGATACACATTTGTATAGGCGATGGCCTTGAGACCTCCAAGTATGGTGAAGAACGCCGATATGCCGAGTAGTAGCAGAGCTGACGCCCACATGGGCAATCCGAACACCTGGCGGATGATTATTCCTCCGGCGAAAAGCGTAAGAGCAAGCCACGAGATAAGCACAGTGACGATAGTGTACCAGGCGAGAATCTGGCGCGTAGAGTCGCCGAAACGCTTGCCCATGAACTCAGGTAGTGTTGTTATGTTCTCTCCAAGATAGCGCGGGGCGAAGACAAAGGCCAGCAGCGCGATGAACACAAAAGCATACCAGGCATAATTACCGGAAACGACACCTGCCGCAAAACCAGCACTGGCCGAGGCTATAAGCATCGACGGGCCTACATTCGTGCCCCACATCGAGAATCCGATATGGTGCCAACGGAGCGAACGCCCGGCAAGGAACTTATGACCACCTCCCTTGTTGCTCTTAGCGCTGGCCCAGAGGCCTATGGCTATAAGAATCACGAAATAAGCTACCAGGACTATCCAATCGGTAGGCCGCATTGACAAGTCATTCATGGGAAAAATTCTAAGGAAAATTAAAAATGAAAGATTATTCTTACTGCATTGCAATGTGCTGGCCCTGCATGAGGCTGGTAGCTACTGCCACGGCAGTATTGGCGTTGTCGCTATAGGCGTCTGCTCCGATTTCGTCGGCAAAACGCTGGCTGACGGGAGCGCCACCTACCATTATCTTCACCTTATCGCGGAGCCCGGCTTCCTCAAGGGCTTGAATTACATCCTTCATGTAGGTCATGGTGGTGGTGAGCAACGCACTCATGCAGAGGATATCGGGGTGAGAATTGCGCACCTCTTCAACAAATTTGTCGGCAGGCACATCAATGCCGATGTTAATCACTTCGAAGCCACAACCTTCGAGCATAGAGGCCACAAGGTTCTTGCCTATATCGTGAAGGTCGCCTTTTACGGTGCCGATCACTACCTTACCTTTCGAGGTAGAGGCCACGCCCTCCATCAGTGGTTTGAGCAATTCGAGAGCAGCCTTCATGGCTCGTCCCGCCATAAGCAGCTGCGGTACGAAAGCTTTCCCATCCTGAAAACGCTGTCCCACCTCGCCCATGGCGGCGATCATGCTCTCGTTGATGATATCCTGCGGCGCCATACCGGCATCCACAGCCTTACGGGTAGCAGCTGCTGCATCGTCGGCGTTGCCTGCTACAATGGCATCGAACACCCCTTTGGCAGCCTTTTTAACATCGGTGGTAGAGGTCGGGGCACTCTCGTTGTGGATATACACATGGAGATGCAGCTCCTTAATGCCGGCAGGAACGGAAATGTTAATGACAGGTGCAGCGGCAGGCACATCGACATGGGTCGTATGAGTCGTATCAGGAAGATGTTTGTCGGAGATAATTCTGTCTATCTGGGCATCTGCCTCATCTTGAATCCTGGAAATGATACGCTCCACCTCAGCATCGGCATCATCATCAACAGAAACCTTTATCACGTCAGCCTCATCCTTCTTGGCGATTGGCGCTTTGCCACGGTATTCCTCCACGATCTTCATCGCCTCCTCAACCTCTGCTTCATTGTGGAAATCCATCTCAAGATGCACGCCATCGCCTCCGATATTGTCAAGCAGCGGGCGTAGCTCGTCGAGTGTCACCCAGCAAGCCATGATGCTTTTTCCTGCATCGAGGATCCGGCGATAGAGGTCGTACCACTTCGGTGAACCACCCTGGGGCTGCCCCACGCCGGGGGTCCATTGGATGGCATTAAGATCGTCAATCTCCAGAAGAGCCGGCAGGTGATGCAGGGCACCCACGCCGTCGAGGTGGTAGAGTGTGTAGTCGATTCGGCGGCACTGCTCGCTGATGAAAGGCATGACAAACCGGCGGTAATCCTCCACGCTTATCATTGTGGAGATATCACTCTGAATCTTCGTCATTTTTCCGGGAGCCCACGAAGAGAAATAGCAGAAAGCCATCTCATCACCCTCGCGGATAATATCGTAAAGCTCATCAAACACCTTGAAATATATTTCGTTGATGCGTCGCATCTGTTGCTCTACGACCTCGGGTTGCATCACAGTGTCAAGAAGCACCTTGTCGGTGCCCTTCATTGCAGCGAGCACATCGAGACCCTCCATCAGGTCGGGCATTCCCACATAATAATGGCCCTGGGCCTTGCGCTTTACCGCACGTAGCAAATCTTTGTGTAAAAGCCAGTTGGGATGATTGTCATCGAAATGGAAGTCATCGGTTAATTTGGGGTTGGGATGAATCCAGATTGTATCCTCCCCACCCTCGAAAACACCTCCAAGAATTGCTGCAAGCGACCCCGGACCAAGCTGTGTGTTGGCTACGGGTAGCATGTCGGCTTTAAGCGAACTATGGGCCACATACCAGTCGAGGTACTGGGCACGCCATTCAGGGTCGAACCATTTCTGGTTGAGGTCGGCTGGAGCTGTGGGCATCTTTATATCAGCGTGTGGAGTGACACCCTGTTGGAAATGCTCCCACATGCTGAGTACTATGCCTTTGTGGTTCCACCAATCGATATAGTGTTGTTTCGTTTCTTCTAAATTATCTTTCCAAGTTTTCATTCCGTGGAATCTTTTTCCCCCTCGCTTAAGTTCGGGGCTTATAAAAATATTTTTAACGTCGGGAGCTCGCCATGAATGACGAGTCCCGGTGGATGATGGTCATTCAATCGTCGGCGAAAAGTCGAGAATATTTTGCCCAGATACCTTCGAAATTATATCCCATTTTTACCAGTTCGGATTTCGTGAGATCCATCTCGTCAGTACATTCCACACGGAAGGGATAGAAGGGTATCTCCGAGTTAAGATGGGCAAAGACAGGCATATTCTCCTTTGCAATCTTTTGATTCTTAAGCCACAACGGGCCCTCAAAAATCTCTCCGGAGAAGAAATCAATCCATTCTCCCTTCGGAAGATATATGTCGCGGACGCTTTCAGAATTCATCACAGGGGCCACGAGGAAATCCTGACCGAAATAGTACTGGTCGTCGATGTGGCGGCACGTAATGTCGTCGGGGTTTCGGAAAATCATAGCCTCCACCAGCGCATGACCCGAATTGATGGCCTTCTCGCTCTCTCTGACAATGTAGGGAATAAGGCAATAGCGTAAGCGCCACCAACGCTTCACTAATGCGGCGATGGCAGGGTAATGCCAAGGCTCGCGCTTGTTGGTGCCGTGATAGCGGATATGAGATGTGAAAACGCCGAACTGTGTCCAGCGGAGATACACGTCATCGTCCACGCAGGAGTTCATAAAATTCGGAAGAGTATGGAATCCAGGCACATCGTGGCTCCAGAAAGCGAAACCCGACAGACCGAAATGCAGACCACCCTTGAGCGACCCGGCCAACCCGTCCCATGAACTGCATGAGTCGCCGCCCCAATGGAGGGGATAACGCTGGCATCCGGCCCATGCCGAACGAGCCCATACAATGCCGTCGCCCGTCACTTCTTTCGTCACCTCGTAGGCAGCCTTCTGATATAGCAGAGCGTAGAGATTATTGAGCAGTTCGGGTTTCATCCCTTTATAGACAGCGTCCATGTGAATGTTCTCGCCGAAGTCTGTCTTGATGCACGACACACCCATATTGAGCAAATTTCTGAGCAGACCCTTGTACCATTCTGTGGCAGCAGGATAAGTGAAATCGATAGTGCCTGCATAGTCAAGGGCTGAGAAATTAGACCCTTCAGAAGCCTGTTTTTTGGTGAGTGGACCGATATAGTCGTTGGCACGAGCTTCATCAATCTGCTCGGCATCCTCAGCAACATACGGCAACTGCCAAAGAGACACACGGAAACCACGCTTGTTGAGGTCGCGGATAAATTTCTCTGGTTCGGGGAAACGCTCCTCGTTGAATTTCCATTCGCAGAGCCAATCTGTACGGAACCATCCCGTGTCGAGATGTATCACGTCGCAGGGATAATGCTCGTGGCGCAGACGGTCGCAAATCCCATTGACCTCGTCGGCTCCGAAATACGTCATGCGGCTCATCCACACGCCGTAACTCCACAGCGGTGGCATCGACGGATACCCCGTCAGGTCGCGGTAGCCTCGAATGATTTCTTCTACCGAGTCGCCGCCAATGACGAACACGTCTACCAACGGCTGGTAGCTTAGGAACTGTACTGACCGCGACGAATGGCAGGCAAGGTCAATTTTCGAATGGGATGTAGTATGGAAGAAGGCTCCGTACATCCGGCTCGATATATAGAAGGGTATATTTTTATAGGTGCGCGTATTATTCACGCCCTGACCATCCTGATTCTTCAGAAAGAATGAGCGACCGCTCAAGTCCATCTTGGCAAAGCGTTCGCCAGTGCCGCCGAAACATTCGTCTTGTGAGCATTCGAAAGAGAGAGTGGCCCGCTCCTTCCGGTCCTCCATCTCGCAGTAGGCCAGGGGAAGGGCATCATAACGGGGCGGTGAGAAATGGTCGTAGGCAGCGAGACGTACCTGACGCTTGCCGTCGGGATAGAGAGTTAGATCGAGTGTCTCCTGCGGGTCGGGCTGCAGATCGCTCCATCGCTCCACTACAGGTTCACGGACATCAATCACGCCACGTGTCACTCCGTCGGCCAAAGTGAAGATAGTGTAGACACCCTCTTCAAATTTCACGTCGAGCGGCAATTTATCTACTCTCTCGTCGAGTATTAGCATCTCGGAATGGTCGGAAAGAGGCCACTGTCCGAACCCCATGAAAAGACGAAGAATCTTTGGACCGTACTGGCGGAGAATCAGCGTGTGGACAGCACGAGGAGCTGAAGAGTCGGCAGCCATGTCATTGTCAAGACGCTGTTTCTGGAACGGAATCTCGATATGAATATCGCCGTCAACAACCTTCACACAGGTCGGACGACAGGACTTCCACAGCGACTCAGGCTTGGAGAGATTGGGGTCGAAGTCGAGGAAATCAAAAAGATGATAATTGGTAGGTTTCATACTTCGTTATACTATAACTTCTCACTTATTTTGGAGCAAAACGACCAGAGAGGCGGATGTGGGGGCCATTGTCCTTCACGATGAGTGCCGGACCGGGACGGTTGTAGCCGAATTCGGAGTCCGGGCAGAGATTGCCATCGACGGTGAAACCGTCAGTGGCTTCATCGAAATAGATGTAGAAGCCACGGTCGTTGGTGGCGTATGGGGCATCAATCCTGTCCTCGATGCGGTTGCCGATGATTACTGAGCCTGGCTGGTTGGATAGTGTGTAGATGCCGCCGGCGTCGTAGAGTTTTGAGGCGAAATGATGCACATAGTTGCCAATGATCCTATTGTTGCGTATACCGCTTTCGAGGGGAGTCCATCCCCATCCCACACAGATACCGGAATAGTTGAGATGAGACACCTCGTTGTCTGCGATGGTAAGGTCGCGCACGTATCCGGCGCCTATTCCCACGCAACCCCAATCCTCATTGGTTGCATCGGTTATAACATTGCCTCTTACAGTGATATCAGAGCATATATCTCCGTCGACGGCTGGTTTATACGGCACATGGGTCTCAAATCCGCCGTCGGGGAAGATGCCAATCTGAATGGCCGTGCCGCCGATGTCGGAAAAATGGCAGTCCGTGATATCCGACTGAGACACACCCACCATGAAATCGAGACCCGTGGCTCCGAGATGACTGAATGAGCAATCATTGAAATTTATTCCTGATGCATGGCTCACCGTAACAGCGGCCTCAGGACGGGCTATCCATGCCTGGTTCTCCAGTTCGGCTTTCTCCGGCAGCCCGGGGATAGGCAACTTATATGCATCAAGCAGACGGAAACCACCTTGAAGAGTGACATGACCTTCGAGCGACGGACGTAGCCACGATGTATATTCAAAGCTTACTCCCTCGAAATGAAGGTCACTGACGGGGCGCTCGCGACTTCCGTCAACATTGACAAGAGTCTCAAGTACAGGCACCACCGCATTAACTGACCGCATATCCTCGCCTTCGCGGGGGTAATAGTAGATTGAGCCCGACGGATAATCCTGAAACCATTCACCAGGTTGGTCAAGCAGCTGGAGAGCATTGGCAAAGAAGTAGGACGAATTTCCCTTATCTCCGCCAATCACAGGCTGAGGCCACGGGTGAGCAAACTCAAGCTGACTCTCAGGATCGAGAAACGTCACCTCTACCAAACCATCACCCACAGGAGAGATATCCTTCACCCTCAGAATAGCCATGGCCCAACGCTGGTGGACATACATTTCCAGCCCCTCGGCATCGCTAAGGTCGATATCGGGGGCAGGCACAGTGATGGACATTCGCTCAGGATTGAAATCCACCATGCGCTCCATCACGTCTTGGTAGAATTGTTCAGCTCTCCGGGCTTTATGGCCGCCTACATAAAGCTGGCGCGTCTCGACGATGCGGTTGCCCACCTTCGGAGCCGGAGCCACCCAGATTTTGTCACGCAAAGCCATAGGCACTCGCTTATCATCGGTGCCACGGATCCAGTCCGAGACCTCCACACCTCCACTGATGACAGGCGAAGCACCCGGAGCTGCCTTG
This sequence comes from uncultured Porphyromonadaceae bacterium, assembly GCA_947174515.1. Lineage (GTDB taxonomy): Bacteria > Bacteroidota > Bacteroidia > Bacteroidales > Muribaculaceae > Lepagella. The sequence continues at coordinate 21,606 of CAMWJD010000007.1, read as the reverse complement.
ATGCATGTGATGGATTCCTCCCTTCCGCTATCTTCCGGACGAATGAAGAGAGGTTTTGTGAGAGTATAAACCCCGTCTGCAAGGTTGATATTTATATCCGTTTTGGCAGCCGGATCGTCAAGGCGGCGCCATTCACGAGCACGCTTCAGGGCCTCGCCGACCGATTTGAGCGGGGCATCCGCGGTACCCGCAGCCTTGTCGCAGCCCGAAGGTGCTACGTATATCTCACCTCCGCTGGCGGCGCAAACAGCAGTCGAGACCATTGCAATCAACGTCAATATCTTCTTCATGGCTTCTAAAATCATCCATAGCGACCCCCAATTATTATCGGATCGCTTTCGGCTACAAAGTTAGTAAACTTTGTCCAATTCAGGAAATCCACGTTAAATAATATTTCCGATAATCTTATTTCAGCATCATCAAGATGGCCCCGGCGTTATAACATTCCCTTAGATATCCTTGATATATCTTCAAGGGTGAGGATTCCTTCAATAACAACCATAGTCGCATAATCCTTGCCGAGCACAGAGATGGCAAACTGGCTCTTTTCTTCGCCAATCGGAAGTCGGAATATCACAACATCCGAATTTGGATCGTTGATGCGCATCAATACCTCACGTTTTTTATTACTCATGAATTCCGTCCTTAGCCCATTCAAAAATTTTACTCCTTTGGAATTGTTGGTATTGAGTATTAGCACGTTATCAATCTTATCTTTCAGCATGGCAATCGCACCTTTGTCAATGTTGTTGTGATTTTCATTGACCATCATCTGCAGCATAGCTTTCGAGATATACACTGTTGTAATGCTCTTTTCTTTTTCACACCTGCTGTATAGATCGGTTTGGGCAAAAACCACAGCGTTTACTGTAAGAATAAAAAAGAATAACAACTGAAGTCTTTTCATGTCCTAAGAAGTTTTTTATGGTTGTTGGATTGGAAAAATAGCATCCATTGCCTTGACGGAGGCATTGATAGTTGTGGAGTCGGCAATTTCAATTGCAGCGCGACCTTTGTCAAGCGCCTCAGCGAAAATCATAAAGGCCATAGCGGTTTGTTCATACACCTCTTCCGGCGACATTTCTGCTTGTGCCGGGATGGGTGTGGATATCCGGATTATTGATATCACAGCAAAAACTACAGCTGCAGCTACGGCGGCACTCCATCGCAGTAAGATCGGCCAGCGAAACTTGACAGATTCCTTGGATTTGACTGGTTCATCCTGAGCGAAACTATCGATTCTCATCGAGATTCTTTCCTCTAAATTCTCCGAAGGCAACAGCATCGACATTGCCTCCATCATATTGCGGTCAGGCAGGAATTCTTCCGGAAGATCTGGATCGGAAAGCAACTCCCTAAGACTCTTTTCCTCATCAGGAGCAGTATCGGCAGCATAGAATCGTTCAAGCAGCTGTCGGAGTTTATATATTTGTGTAGTATCCATTTTCTCGGTTTGTCTATATGTTAGAGTAAAGAACCCACTCCAAGAAGTCATTTTTAACAGTATCATGTAAAACGTATAAATGTGGTTTCCAAGTATATCAAGATTATAGTTTTAGACTTTAGAGTGGGCTCGAAAAATGATTTCTAATTGCTTTCCGAGCGCGGCTGAGTAGCTGACGTATATTATCGGGGGAGAGGCCGGTGATTCGCGCTATCTCCTGCTTTGAAAGGCCTTCTACATCGTGCATTTTGATTACATTGCGTTGGTTGTCAGGAAGCGAGTCAATAAGTTTCATCACTGTGCCTATGCTTTCAACCCTTTCAATTTCATCATTGGGATCTGAGCTCATGAAGGTGGCATGTCCGGAAATCTGCCCACCAATAACCGCCTTGTTGTATCCGACGGAATTGATAATGTTAAGGCATTGGTTACGTATCATTGCCAATGCAAAGGCCTTTGGATTTTTTATCAATTCGAGGTCATCACGATGCTCCCACAATCGGGTAAATACATCTTGCACCGTATCCTCAGCATCAGCCTGATTGCGCAAAATCCGTATCGCCTCCACGTACATCAACCGTGCGAGAGGCATGAAAACATCCTTGAATTCATCAGTTTCCATATTGTTGAACTGCACTTAACGGGTAGCAGCATTCGTCTGCTCAATCTCATCGGAAGTGTTGATAAGTTTCCTCATCGCTTTCTTCTGCTTACCCCATGAGATATTATAGGAGAGACGCAAGAATGCCATCTTATCGAAACTTCTGCTCCGCAGTACATTGCAGTTCTTGTTGTAACGTGCGAGCGACTCACTTGACATTCGGTAGCGAGTGAAGGGCATGAACATTCCTACGGCTGCTTGCAGTCCTTTGATGCGATAGCTCAGGGCAATGTCGGATGTCTTCTCTCCTGTGTTGATTATCTCGCCTGTCAGGTTCGCCGGATTGCGGTCGAATGATACAATCAGAGCGAATTGACGATACATGCCGTTGAGCGATAGATGCCCACTCCAATCATCAAGAACATGCCTATAACCGGTGCCGCTGCTCGAACTATGACTATACCTTATACTCCCTGCTATAGAAAAGATTTTCGGAATCACCTCAACCTGTGGCGCGATGCTCACCTGCCATTCAGTCTGTTTGCGGCTGTTCTCAAACGACGTAATTAGTCTGTCGTCTACCCAATTCAACCAAGGGGCAATCGCACCGGGTCTTGTGGTCCAGCGGGTCTCAATCACAGCATTTATACGATTAAGTGATAGGTTGTATTGCAACGATGTGCGATAGGAATTGTAGGTATGAAGATCCGGATTGCCAATCTGGTATTGGAATCCGTCGATCTGCTGGGGTTCGCTGTCGGTCTGTGATAGGCCTGGAGTTGTAGGCCACATAGTGAAATTAAGTCGGAATTGTGAAGTTCGGCTCAAGCGGTAGGCTGCCGACAGGCGTGGACGGAATGACCAAGTAGAGTTGGGATTATTCCGATTTGCCATAGTCAAGCCGGTGTATTGCACGCCGAGTCCACCCGTGAGACTCACAGCCCCAACTTTTCGGAAATATTCACTGAAAAAATAGACCTGGTCACGTTGCTGATAGTTACTGCCTCCTTTCTCTCGTGTCGACCAACTATGTGTGAAATTATATTGCATGCCTGATGTGAGACGGCCGTTATTCCAATTCTTTATATATGATCCTTCGAGGCGTAGAGTCTGTATTCGCTCGGAGATGCGGGTATAGACATCAATATCCACATTATCAGGTATGGATTGCTCAGAATAAGAATGGACGGAGTTTCCATAAAACAGTGATCCACTTGCATCCAGGGCCAGAATCTGACGTCGTGGTAATTTCTGCTCTACATATACATTAAGTTTGGGTCGGTACCCTGATGAACTTTTGTATTCACGAAGAGTAAGCTGCCGAATGTCGCCAGAACTTTCCATCCTCCCCTCGCTATAGCGTTCGGTAGGCCACTCTTTATTGTAGGAGAATGCTGCCCATACGGTGGTTTTCTCCGGTATCATATAACTATAGATTACCTCCGGATTGAGATTCGACATCGACAGATATCCTGCCACAGGTGTCTCCGTCCTTGTGATTGAAGAGCCATCAGGACGCGTAAATGTCTCTTCGTATTCTCGATATGCCCCTATTTTATTAGTATATCTACCGAACAACCCAACCTCCCACTGTGAATGCCCTTGGTTGAGTTTTAGATTGAGGTAGCCGTTGCCCCACGGTTGGGCAAAGGCCTGCATTCCCTGTGCCATGAATGAGCCTCCGGAATCAGGATTTACAACAACTACATTGATCACCGCACGTGCATTATTATAACGGAGACCGGGGTTGTCGATCCACTCTATTCTTTTCACTGACGATGGCGACAGCATTGTAAGTTGTTCCACCGATGCCTGACGACCGTTGATTCTTATTTCTACATTGTCGATACCGATGCGGACTGTCCCCATGATTTGATTTACATTAATGTTCGGTATCATTAGATTTTGCAATAAAGCCATACCGTTCTGCGACTCCTCAACCGCTTGTTTCGACGGAACGTAGACATCCATGTCGGCTTTATGTATCACTTTCGGAGCACTGACCGTCACCTCACTTAGAGTCACAATAGCGAGGGAGTCCAGATTCGTCGGTGCTTCTTGCGCAATCGCATCACAAACTCCTGCCAGGGCAGCAGAGAAGACGAACAGGTTTGCTATGGATGGGCATTTATTCATATAACAGACAATTTTTTTTTTGAAATAAGAAATTGAAATTCTATTCATAAGACAGAAAACGCCATAATTTGTGACAATAACACATCAAAAACTATCCCAAATTCATTTGCCAATAATCATGGGGGCATATTTTATTGTAAAAATAGAACCAATATTTTTCAAAACCGCTATTTTTTGAGTAACTTTACATCACTAATTCCAAATCATGCTGAACATGAAGATAGATATGAAGAAATGGAGGGAGGCCCTCATCGCCGGTAATGATGTAGTGGCAATCCCGGTGATGACCCATCCAGGTATAGAGCTGACGGGCGACACAGTGCGAAAGGCTGTGAGCGACGGTGTTGCACATAGCAAAGCCATAGTGGCCCTCGCCGACAAATATCCCACGGCAGCCGCATCCGTAATAATGGACCTCACTGTCGAGGCCGAGGCCTTCGGTGCCGAAATCGCCTTCTCAGAGAATGCCGTGCCGGCAGTGGTGGGGCACATGCTCAATTCGGCAGATGATATTAAAGCCCTGAAAGTGCCATCGCTCCGTGACGGACGCGTCCCGCAGTATCTTAAAGCCAACCTTTTGGCTGCCCGGAAAATCACTGATCGCCCCGTGATAGCCGGTTGCATCGGACCATTCTCCCTGGCCGGAAGGCTCTATGATATGTCGGAGATTATGGTGCTCATCTACCAGGATCCTGAGGCAGCTCACAATTTGCTCGCAAAGTGTACGGAATTCATCCTGCGTTATTGCAAGGCCATAAAGGAGACAGGCGTGAACGGAGTGTTGATTGCCGAACCCGCAGCCGGACTGATGTCGAACGACGACTGCAAGCGTTTCTCGTCGGACTATGTGAAACATATCGTCGACAACGTGCAGGACGATAATTTCTCCGTGATACTGCACAACTGCGGCAATACCGGCCACTGCACCCAGGCGATGGTGGCTACCGGAGCCGCCGGATACCATTTCGGCAACAAATGCGACATGGCGGAAGTGATTCGCGACGTGCCTCCAACAGCCCTGGCAATGGGCAACCTTGACCCGGTGACGGTGTTCAAGGACGCCTCCCCCGAAGAAATGCGCAAGGTAACCGCCGAACTTCTCGAAAAGATGAAAGATCATCCCAACTTCGTGTTGTCGAGTGGATGTGACACCCCACCCTACACACCCATGGCCAACATCGATGCATTCTTCGACGCACTGCACACCTACAACAGCAAATGATCACCAATCAACTGACATACTCAGAGCTCGGCATCAATCCTGAGGACATTTACATCCATATGGGATACGGCCCGGCACGCCCGGATAAAGCCACCCAGACGGAGACGCTTGCCATGCTGGCGGAGGTGGAAGCAGTGACAAGACCATCGTTCTGCTTCTTCATTACCGACGGAATCCTGGATACAGACAACAATACGCTGACAGCCATGGGCCATGATTTTGCCATCGGTAAAATAATCGCGAGGCAACTGAGAGGTTCGCAACGCTACGCCTTCTTCGTCGCCACTGCCGGCGACGATTTCGAGAAGTTGCGTAAGGTGACTGTAGAGAGTGACGACATGGTCCGTGCCTTCATCATCGACAGCATTGGCAGTGTAATCACTGAAAAGACAGCCGACCGCATGGAGGAGGCCCTTGCCGACCTTCTCAACCCATTCGGATGGCATCACACCAACCGCTTCAGCCCGGGCTACTGCGGTTGGCATGTGAGCAGTCAGCACGACCTCTTCTCTCTATTTCCCGATGGGAGGCCTTGCGGCGTGACGCTAACCCCATCGGCCCTGATGCTTCCAATAAAATCAGTAAGCGGCGTGATAGGCCTGGGGCCAGACGTGCACCATCTTGACTACACTTGCGGACTCTGCGACTACAAGTACTGCTACAAAAGGAGAAAAAGCAATAAGTGACGACCTGTAACTTTAGTATCCGAAAAATGTGACATTAGTCACATAATGTCAACATCGTAGAATAGATGGTCAAATTTTTAAGAAAAATATCGAAAAATCAATGTCTTATTTGGGATTTTGATTTAAAATTATTAATTTTGTATCATAATATACTAAAATACTAACCGATTATTATTCTGCCATGAAATCGTTCTTAGAATCGCCACTGAGTGGCATAATTCCACCCCTCGTCACTCCATTGCTTGGCAATGACACTCTTGATGTGGATAGCCTTGAAAATCTTATCGAGCACCTTATCGCTGGGGGTGTACACGGTCTGTTCATTCTCGGGACTACAGGTGAAGAGCAAAGCTTGAGCTATCGTTTGCGCAAGGAAATGATAAAAGAGACCAATCGCATCAATGCCGGACGCCTTCCGGTGCTCGTTTGCATCACGGATACGTCATTGGTGGAAAGTGTAAACCTTGCCAAAGTTGCGGCAGATTACGGTTCTTCCGCAGTAGTCAGTGCAGCTCCATATTATTTTGCAACCGGACAACCGGAACTTGCGGAATTCTACGAAGATCTTCTCAAGGAACTCCCACTGCCCCTTTTCCTATATAATATGCCAAGCCATGTGAAGGTGAATTTTGCACCATCCACCATCCGACGGATAGCGGAAAACGAGAAAGTGATAGGATTCAAAGATAGCAGCGCAAACATTCCCTATTTCCAGACAGTCATGCATACGATGAAGCATCGTCCGGACTTCTCAATGCTGATGGGTCCTGAGGAAGTCACCGGAGAATGCGTCTTGCTCGGAGCAAACGGTGGCATCAATGGCGGAGCAAATATGTTTCCGCAACTCTACGTCGCAATGTATAATGCAGCCAAAGAGAAGAACGTTGATGAGGTGTGGCGACTTCAACAGATCATAATGCAGATAAGCACAACCATCTACAGTATAGGACAGTTTGGCTCAAGCTATCTGAAGGGTTTGAAATGTGCATGCTCATTACTTGGCATCATCAAGGATGATTTTGTGGCAGCGCCTTTCCACAAGTTTCGCGAGCCGGAGAGGAATAAGATCAAGGAAGCACTCGATCGGCTTCCTATAGTGAATGGGAAAATCCAACTACACTGATCTTATGAATATAATAGACCTAATCGTTTTCTTGATTTTTACGGTCGGCACAATCCTATTTGGATACATGTTCGGCCGTAAAAAGCAGAATAGCGATGAATTTACCCGAGGAGGTGGAAAAGTGCCGGGATGGGTAGTAGGACTTTCTATCTTTGCCTCTTTCTGCAGTTCTATTTCTTTCCTTGGCTATTGCTCTTCAGCATTTTCAGGCAACTGGAATGCATTCGTATTTACCTTGTCGATTCTTCCAGCCGGACTCTTGGCAATGTACTACTTCGTGCCTTTCTATCGTTCGCTCGGAAGTATAAGTGCCTATAGTTTCTTTGAAAAAAGGTTTGGCAGATGGGCGCGTCTATATGCCTCTGTATTCTATCTATTCACTCAAATCTGCCGATCAGGAGCAATCTTGTTTCTATTGGCAGTCCCGATGAATGTATTGATGGGATGGAGCATCCCCTTAGTGGTGACCGTCACTGGAATAGGAATCATCCTTTATAGCCAAAAGGGAGGACTAAAATCTGTAATATGGACTGAGGCCCTCCAAGGTGCTATCCTTATATTAGGTGCTGTCATCTGCTTGATCATGCTTCTCCACGGAATGCCTGAGGGACCTGGGCAAGCGTTGAAGATATGCATGGAGAATAATAAATTCTCGCTTGGAAGCTTTGGCGATTCTCTTGTAGAAAGCACTTTCTGGGTTTGCTTGATATATGGCATGTTTACAAATCTCAACAACTTTGCCATAGACCAAAGTTACACACAAAGATACTGTGCTGCTCCTTCACTTGCGGAGGCAAGGAAAAGTGCATTTTGGGGATCGCTGCTCACGCTTCCGGTCAATTTCATTCTCTTCCTGATTGGGTCTTGCCTATTTGCATTCTATCATACCCATCCGGGAGCTCTCCCTGAGGGCATCAAGAGCGACTACGTATTCCCATTCTTCATTATCAACGAACTTCCTATCGGACTTGTGGGTCTACTCATAGCATCAATTTTCTGTGCCGGGATGAGTACTGTTGCCACAAGCGTAACTTCATCGGGAACTATCATTCTCACCGACTTTTACTCACATTTCCATCCGAACGCGAGTGATGACCGCAAAGTACTCGTCGTGCGACTTGCCAGTGTTGGAATTGGTGTGCTCGGAATTGGAGTCGCTCTTTGCTTCCTATTGGTCGACAACGCCTTGGATGCCTGGTGGGCATTGAGTAGTATTTGCTCCGGAGGAGTGTTGGGGATGTTCCTCATTGCCTATCTTTGCCCTTCTGCCAAGAGTCAGCACATAGTGCCTGGAGTTATCATCGGAGTATCGGCACTTATACTGATTGCCTTGCAGACCAAACTGACAGAATGGTGGAACATTCCTCAATTTGTGCATATCAACCTCAGTATTGTCGTCAGCACGGTGTTGATATTCTTCGTTGGTTTTATTAGCGTTCGATTTTTTTCAAAGTCTGTTGAATCTTGAATTTGATTGCATGAGAAAGTTTTTTCTGATAGTGGGTATTCTGTTGCCCATATTTACAGTCTTGGGGGCAGATATTTATGTCTCACCCTCGGGGCATGATGCCAATGCCGGAACGAAGGAACTACCCAAGGCTTCGCTTACCATGGCACTGCGTCAGGCACGCGAAATGCGAAGGTTGGAGGCATCAGGAATAGAGGGAGGGATAACCATCCATTTGCTCGACGGCACATATAATGTGTATGAACCCATATTTGTGCGTCCTGAAGACAGCGGTACGCCTACGTCACCCACAATCATCACCTCAGATGGTGGCGCATGGATAAGCGGCGGGATAAAAATAGAAAAATGGAAACGAGAGGGAAAACTTTTGGTGGCTGATGTGCCGCTTTTCAATGGCCGACCACTTGATTTCAGGCAGTTTTATGTCAACGGGCGTAAAGCTATTCGCGCCCGCGACGTGGAGGATTTCGAGCAAATGCATCGAATCATTAACGTTGATAAAGAAAATGAGATAATATGGGTGCCATCGGCAGCCGTCGTAAAAATCAAGAATGCTCCTTATGCGGAAATGGTGCTCCACGAAATGTGGTGTGTGGCTAATCTGCGCATTAAATCTATAGAAATTCATGGAGACAGTGCTGCTGTAAAGTTTCATAATCCTGAAAGTCGTATCCAGTTTGAACACCCCTGGCCACGCCCGATGGTGACCACTGATGGACACAATTCAGCTTTCTATCTTACCAATGCTAAAGAGCTTCTCGATCGCCCCGGTGAATGGTATCATGACATCAACACGCATAAACTCTATTATTATCCTCTCTCAGGCGAGAAGATGTATGATGCAGTGTTGCCTGCAATTGAAACCCTCCTCAATATAGAAGGTACACTCGACCGTCCGGTTGAGAATGTAATAATCGATAATATAGGGTTTGAATACTCCACATGGATGCGACCTTCGCTGATGGGACATGTCCCCCTGCAAGCCGGTATGTATATGACTGACGGCTATAAACTGCGCCCGAAGATGGCACGCCCTCAAAATCATACGCTTGACAATCAAGGATGGCTCGGTCGTCCGGCAGCTGCAGTCACTGTAAGCGGAGCACGAAACATCGATTTCTTAAAATGCAGGTTTGAACATCTTGGGTCGACCGGGCTCGACTATGTGTGGGGCACACAAGGAGGTTTGATTGAAGGTTGTCTGTTTCGGGATATTGCCGGCAACGGCATAGTAGTAGGCAATTTCAGTCCGGCTTCTCATGAGACCCACCTCCCTTATGATCCTACAGACCAACGTGAAGTATGCTCGGATCTTACTATAGCCAACAACCTAATCTCAAACGTTGCCAATGAAGATTGGGGCACATTGGGCATCTGTGCCGGATATGTGAAGGGCATTAATATTGAGCATAACGAAATCAATGATGTCTCTTATAGCGGCATCAATCTCGGGTGGGGATGGACACGCACCGTCAACTGTATGCGCAACAACCGTGTGCACGCCAACAAAATTCATCATTATGCCCGGCACATGTATGATGTGGCTGGAATCTATACCCTTGGATCTCAACCTCACAGTTGGGTCACGGAGAATTGTGTCAGCGATATCTATTCGCCCGGCTACGCCCACGACCCAAACCATTGGTTTTATCTTTACACCGACGAAGGATCTTCTTATATCAACGTCAAAGATAACTGGACAGAAGCAGAAAAGTATCTCCAGAATGCCAACGGCCCGGGAAATGTATGGGAAAACAATGGTCCGAATGTTGACACCACCATTAAAGAAAAAGCAGGTCTTACCCCGGCATTCATCTATCTAAAAAACTATTGACTTCCTGAAGAGAACATTAACCGTAATACAAATCAAAATTTCTAAAGCAATCTTTGACCAATATGATAAAAAGAGTGGTTGCATGGTTATCATTAATGACTATTGTCATTGCAGCGACAGCGAATGTTTGGAGCGTGGCTTCTGACATGAGATATCGCTCGATTATCTCTTTGAATGAAGGCTGGGACACTTGGCTCGGTGAGAATATGGGAACATTGCAGAAAGTTAACGTACCCCATAACTGGGATGATTATTACGGTTACCGTCAACTTACTCATGGTAATCTTCACGGAGAGGCGACATATAAGAAGAACTTTGATATGCCAGCCCGAAAGGATGGCAAACGCTATTTCCTCAATTTTGAGGGCGTCGGAACATATGCCGACATAAACCTAAATGGCCATGATTTCGGAAAGCGACCCTCCGGACGGACATCAATAACTCTTGATGTGACTGATTATCTGAATTTTGATGGATCTAATACTTTAGAAGTCGTGGCATCTCATCCGGAAATGATTGCAGATATGCCCTGGGTTTGCGGTGGTTGTTCTTCAGAATGGGGTTTTAGTGAAGGATCGCAGCCATTCGGCATATTTCGTCCCGTAGAGCTTGAAGTGACCGATGAAGTGAGAATTGAGCCATTCGGTGTTCATATTTGGAATAATGCTGCGTGTGACTCTGTCTTTATCCGGACAGAATTGAAGAACTATGGGAGAAAACAGTCCGGTATTGACCTTGTAAGTCAATTCAAAAATGCTGATGGAAAGCAGATATTCCTCCTGACGGATTCACTGACTCTTGTACCTGGCGAAAGCCGGACACTCTTGCAGACTGCTGCAGTCTCAGATGTTGACCGTTGGTCGCCCACCACCCCATATCTTTATACACTTTCCTCAATGGTGAAAAGTAACGGAAAGATGGCTGACGAATTATCAACACCCTACGGCATCCGCAGCATATCCTGGCCGGCAAAGAGAACGGATGGTGATGGGCGTTTCTTCGTCAATGGTGTGCCTGTGTTCATCAACGGAGTGTGTGAATATGAGCACCAGTTTGGGGCCTCACACGCTTTCAGCGAGGAGCAGATAGCATCCCGGGTAAAGCAAATCAAAAATGCGGGGTTCAACTCCGTACGCGATGCTCATCAGCCACATAATCTGCGATATCAGGAATATTGGGATAAGGAGGGAATCCTTTTCTGGCCTCAGTTTTCCGCTCACGTATGGTATGATACTCCCGAATTCCGTGAAAATTTCAAGTCTCTTCTACGCCAGTGGGTGAAGGAGCGTCGTAACTCTCCGTCAGTGGTAATGTGGGGCCTGCAAAATGAAAGCACTCTTCCTCGCGATTTTGCCGAAGAATGCGCGGATATTATACGTGAAATGGATCCAACGGCGCGTGACATGCGCGTGATCACAACATGTAATGGCGGTGAGGGCACCGATTGGAACGTAATTCAAAACTGGAGCGGCACTTATGGTGGCGACATTTATAAATATGGCGAAGAATTGTCACGACCCAATCAGCTCCTCAACGGCGAGTATGGGGCATGGCGAACACTGGGATTCCACTCCGAACCGGGCGAATTTGATCCCGCAGGTCCTTGGACCGAGGAGCGGATGACACAGCTTCTGGAAACAAAAATCCGGGAGGCTGAGCGTGTTCGAGATAGTGTCTGTGGTCATTATCAGTGGATTTTCAGCAGCCACGACAATCCAGGGCGTCGCCAACCCGATGAGGCTTATAGGATAATTGACAAAGTAGGACCATTCAACTACAAGGGATTAGTGACTCCATGGGAGGAACCGGCCGACGTATATTATATGTATAAGGCCAACTATGTGCCGGCCCATAAGGATCCATTCGTATACATTTGTTCCCACACCTGGTCCGACCGGTTCTCTAACCCACGGGCTGCCACAATTGAAGTATATAGCAATTGCGATTCTGTGGCTCTTTATAATGATCTTTCCGAAACCATTTCTTTTGGGCTGCGCCGGAAGGGTGAAATTGGCACCCACTTTAGATGGACTGATGCGACGATCAACTATAACGTGCTTCGTGCCGTGGGATATTACGGAGGCCAACCTGTTGCGGAAGATATTATTGTGCTTGATAATCTCCCTGAGGCACCAGGATTCGACTCTTTAAAGAGTACAGGATCGACTGCTCTCAAAGCTCAACAAGGAATGAATTATGTAGTTCGCATAAATTGTGGAGGCGATGAGTATAAGGATGAATTTAAGCAGGTATGGCAAGCCGATGACTCCACACTCTCTCACTCCTGGGCTCAAGATTTCGATGGATTGTCACCTTATCTGGCGAGCCAGCGGCAGACACATGACCCAATCAATGGAAGTGTAGATTGGCCACTCTTGCAATCTTTTAGATTTGGAATACATCGGCTTTCATATAATATCCCCCTGCCAAACGGTCACTATCAAGTGGAACTATACTTCATTGAGCCTTGGCACGGCACGGGAGGCGGAAAGGGCACCGATTGTAAGGGATTGCGCATATTCGACGTTGCTGTCAATGACTCCGTAGTCATTGACGACCTCGATATTTGGGCCGAGGCCGGGCATGACACATTGCTGAAAAAAGTAGTGGACTGCAATGTCACCGACGGTGTCCTCCGTATCAGTTTCCCCGAGGTCAAGGCCGGGCAAGCCGTAGTCTCTGCAATAGCAGTGGCTACTCTTGATCCAAGTGTAAAGACACCGGAGAGTCTCGACAAATCAGAATGGAGCTGGAAAAAGGCTGAGAGCGACGTGTTGGCAAAGATGCCCGCAGAGATGCTTCCGGTCGATGAAAATTCCCGTCTCCCGGTAGTTTATGAGGCTGAAGATGCTAAATGCGAAGGGAACTACTATAAAAAGGAATGGAAAAAGCAAACAGGTGTCTTTTTCAATGGCAATGGCAGTATAGAGTGGACAATTTCAACCGGACTTGCCCAAGTCTATGCCCTGCGCTTCAAGTTTATGAACACTAATGGTCATCCAGTGGCTGTCAATCTGAAGTTGATAGCACCCAACGGAGCAGTGTTGAAAGATGACACTCTTACGCTTCCTGACACTCCCGAAAAGTGGCGGATGCTGAGCACTACCACAGGAGGGTATATCAACGCGGGCACATATAAAGTAGTTGTTTCCGCTCCCAATTTCGACGGGATAGCTTTCGACTCTCTGGAAGTGCAATGACTCACCGGTAATAATTAAATCGTGTTTTTGCGACGATTGATAATTACATTGATAATAATCTAACCTTCAATAATAAATTAAACAATCATGAAGAAACCTCTGATTATCCTTGGCTCATTGATAGCGACCATGCCTATTTGGGCAGACTCGGTCTCCACCGAGCGCAAATATCTCTCAGGTAAGGGCTGCGACGATATGGTAGAATGGGATTTTATGGTCACAGACGGTAATAATTCCGGCAAATGGAGTAAGATTGGAGTTCCCTCATGCTGGGAGCTGCAGGGATTTGGAACGTATCAGTATGGTATAAAGTTCCATGATAAGGCCTTCCCTGAAGGGATTGCAGATGAAAAGGGAATGTACAAATATGAATTTGAAGTTCCTGAAGATTGGCGCGGAAAACAAATAGAATTGGTATTTGAGGCATCCATGACCGACACACAAGTACGCGTCAATGGAGTCAAAGCCGGGTCGAAGCATCAGGGCGGTTTCTATCGGTTTGTCTATGATATAAGCGACATGGTTTCCTTTGGTCCCAAGAAAAAGAATCTTCTTGAGGTCACTGTCGCAAAAGAAAGTGAGAACGCTGGAGTCAACCTCGCTGAGCGTCGTGCCGACTATTGGAATTTCGGTGGAATATGGCGTCCGGTGTTCTTGCAAGCTCGCCCTGGGCTCAATATTAACCATATCGCTATAGATGCTCAGGCTGACGGTAGCTTTAAGGCTGACTATACGCTGAATATGCCCGTAGAAGGGGGAAAAATCACTGCTGTCATTTTCGATAAGAATGGCAAAAAAGTCGGTGAGACAGTCAGTGGCATACGTCATGGAGCGGGAGATGGGCAAATTGAACTCAAAGTCAACAATCCATCCACCTGGAGTGCAGAGACACCGGAACTCTATAGGGCCGAATTCACCCTTGCGGATGCTGCCGGCAAAGTGCTCCACAAGGAAAATAAAAAATTTGGATTCCGCACTATCGAAGTGCGTGAAAGCGATGGCCTCTATATCAACGGAAAGAAAGTGAACATCCGTGGAGTCAATCGTCATAGTTTCCGCCCGGAGTCTGGACGCACACTTAGCTATCAGAAAAATCTGGAGGATGTAGAGCTAATCAAATCGATGAATATGAACGCTGTGCGTCTATCACACTATCCAGCCGACCCTGAGTTTTATGAAATCTGTGACTCACTTGGACTCTACGTAATGGATGAATTATCGGGATGGCACGGCAAGCATGAGACCATCAATGGCCAGAAACTTGTCAAAGAAATGGTAATGCGCGATGTCAACCATCCTTCAATCATCTGGTGGAGCAACGGCAATGAACAAGGGTGGAACAACGAGCTGAACGACGAATTCCACAAGTATGACCCCCAGAAGCGCCCCGTACTTCATCCCCAGGGCAATTTTGGAGGATTCGAGACGATGCACTATCGCTCATACGGCGAAAGTCAAAACTATATGCGCCTTCCTGAAATTTTCATGCCCACTGAATTTCTTCATGGCTTGTACGATGGCGGACACGGTGCCGGACTTGCGGATTATTGGGAGATGATGCGAAATCACCCCCGTTGTGCCGGTGGTTTCCTATGGGTGCTTGCGGATGAAGGTGTTAAGCGCGTTGATAGAAATGGGTTTATAGATAATTGTGGCAACTATGGTGCTGATGGAATCGTAGGTCCTCATCATGAAAAAGAGGGCAGCTACTGGACTATCAAAGAAGTATGGTGTCCTATTCAGATTACTAATAAATCTTTCACACCCGATTTTGACGGCATTCTCAATGTGGAAAACCGCTACGACTTCACCAATCTTAAAGGTTGCACTCTAAAATGGCGACAACTTGCTATGCCTGAACATGGCTCGAAAGCTGATGTGAAAGTAGTGGCGGAGGGCACTGTCAATCTCCCCGACATTCCAGCCCGAAATGCTGGCACCTTCTCCATACCGAAACTTCGCCAGGAATCTGATGCGCTTGAATTGACAGTTGTAGACAATTACGGCAAAGATCTATTCACATGGTCGCATAATATAGAAGGTAAGGAGGCCAAAGACCTTGCTTCTCAAAATTACTCTGCACCAACATTAAAGGAAACTGAAGATGAGATAATTGTCAGTGCCAACGGGCGTACTTATTATTTCAGTAAGACCAATGGGATGCTGGAAGGCGTGGATGTCAAGGGACGCCGTATAGAACTGAGCAATGGGCCTCAGGTGATAGTGGCAAAGCGTTCAGACCGCTCGATGGATGGCTTCTATAATCACGATGATAAGGAGGCTGAGAAGAAAAAAACTCAATATACTGAGTTTGAGGATCTCGGGAAGTTTGTAGGCATAAATGCTGAGAAAGAGGGTGATGACGTCGTGGTGACGGCCGAATATAAGCTTGGAAATCTCGACAATGCTCGTTGGACAATTAGGCCCGACGGAAGTGCAGCTCTCGATTTTGATTATAATTTCAATGGAGTAATTGACCTTATGGGGGTAAAATTCGACTTCCCGGAAGACAAAGTGATCAGCAAGAAATGGGTAGGTGACGGTCCCTATAGGGTATGGCAAAACCGTCTCCACGGTCCGCAATATGGCCTTTGGGAGAACGATTACAATGACCCGATTCCAGCGGAAAGTTTCACTTATCCAGAGTTCAAAGGATACTTTGCCAATGTGGACTGGATGGACATCAAAACTCAAGATGGAACCATCGGGATAGTCAACGAGACTCCCGGTAGCTACATCGGTATCTATGAGCCTCGCGATGGCCGCGACCATATCCTTTACGATCTTCCCAAAACCGGGATTGCAATTATGGAAGTGATTCCACCCGTGCGCAACAAGGTGAATACAACCGACCTCATAGGCCCATCCTCTCAACCGAAGTGGGTGAACGGCAATTACACTGGGCGGATTATATTGACATTTGATTGAATCTAATTGACCCTTACACAATGAAAAAACATGCCAAATTGATAATATTATCGGCTATCGCCGCGGTCTCAATGTCAACAAATGCCCAAGAGCACAAGCTTTGGTATGACAAGCCAGCGCAGGTTTGGACTGAAGCTCTGCCGCTCGGCAACGGACGACTTGGTGCGATGGTCTATGGCAATCCGGCTACAGAACAGATTCAACTCAACGAGGAGACCATCTGGGCGGGTCAACCTAATAACAATGCTAATCCTGAAGCTCTCGAATGGATACCGAAGATCCGTGAGCTCCTCTTTGCGGGTAAATATCGTGAAGCGCAGGACATGGCTACTGCCCATGTCAAGTCTAAAACCAACCAGGGGATGCCTTATCAACCTTTCGGCGATCTCCGCATCTCCTTCCCTGGTCATACCCGCTATGAAAACTACTATCGGGAATTAAGTCTCGACTCGGCCCGCACGGTAGTGAAATATAGCGTGGATGGGGTGAATTACACTCGCGAGACTTTCACTTCATTTCCTGATCAAGTTGTCATCACTCACATTACTGCTGACAAACCGGGAAGTGTCACATTCAATGCTTCACTCACTTCGCCTCATCCCGACGTGATGATAGCCTCTGAGGGAAATGATATTACATTAAATGGGGTGAGCTCCAACCATGAAGGTCTAAAAGGAAAAGTTCAGTTCCAAGGAAGGGTGACAGCTATCCCAAAGGGGGGTAGTGTGACTTCTCGCGACGGTGTCATCACCGTCGAAAATGCCGATGAAGCCACTATTTATACCTCGATTGCCACTAATTTTAACAATTACAAGGATATTACCGGTAATCCTGCAGTCCGATCGAAAGAGTATCTCGAAGAGGCAATAAAGGTCCCTTACGATCAAGCCAAGAAAGCACACGTAGACTTCTATCGTGAGCAACTTGGTAGCTCTACCTTAGATCTTGGTCCCGATGCATATCCCGATGTCCCCACTGATATACGTATAGAGCGTTTCAAGGAAACACATGATAATAAACTTGTGGAAGATTACTACAACTTCGGTCGTTATCTTCTCATCTGTTCCTCTCAGCCCGGTTGTCAGCCTGCCAATCTTCAAGGCATCTGGAACGATAAGATGTTTCCAAACTGGGACAGCAAATATACCTGCAACATCAACCTTGAGATGAACTATTGGCCCTCTGAGGTGACAAATCTCTCCCATCTCAATGAGCCTTTATTCCGACTTATCAAGGAAGTGAGCACAACCGGCGCAGAGACTGCAAAAATTATGTATGGTGCACCCGGATGGGTGCTTCACCACAATACTGATATATGGCGAGTGACGGGCGCCATCGACAATGCTCCTTCCGGTATGTGGATGGGAGGAGGCGCATGGCTCAGCCGGCATCTCTGGGAACATTATCTCCATACAGGAGACATAGAGTTTCTTAAAGAGGCATATCCAATCATAAAGGGAGCCGGAGAATTTTATGATGCGACGATGGTATACGAGCCAGAGACAGGTATGCTTGTAGTAGCTCCCAGCAACTCCCCGGAAAATGGACCAAAAGGACATGGCGCAACTACCACGGCTGGCGCTACCATGGACAATCAACTTGTCACCGAACTCTGGAATAATATCATCACTGCAGCTGCTATACTTGACATCGATCATGAGTATGCCGCCCATCTGAAGGAGCGAGTAAAGGAAATCTCACCAATGCGCATTGGCAAGTGGGGACAACTTCAGGAATGGCTCGGCGATTGGGATGACCCGGAAGACGATCACCGCCACGTATCTCATCTTTACGGACTGTTCCCTTCAAATCAAATCTCACCGTATCGTAATCCTGAGTTATTTGATGCTGCGCGCACCTCGCTTATCCATCGTGGCGACCCCTCAACGGGGTGGAGCATGGGATGGAAAGTCTGCCTATGGGCACGTCTGCTTGATGGCGATCATGCTTATAAACTTATTACAGACCAATTGACACTCGTCAGAAATGAGAAAAAGAAGGGTGGCACATATCCCAACTTCTTCGATGCGCATCCGCCATTTCAAATTGATGGTAACTTCGGATGTGTGGCAGGCATAGCGGAGATGCTGATGCAAAGCCACGACGGATTCATATACCTTCTTCCTGCATTACCTTCGGTATGGCCTGACGGTAAAATAACCGGACTCGTGGCACGAGGTGGCTTCGTGTTGGATATCGAATGGAAAAACGGAAAACTTGAAAAGGTCTCAATCAAATCTAATATAGGAGGTAATTGCCGTCTGCGTACTCTGACTCCTCTCAAAGGCAACGGTCTAAAACCTGCAAAAGGTGATAATCCCAACCATCTTTTTGCTGTCAATGAGGGGAAGGAGCCTATCATAAGCCCGGATGCAAAGCTTAACGCGGTGGAGATTGAAAAGACGTATCTCTACGACCTTCCTACCAAAGCAGGAGAAACCTACGTGTTATATGGCAAATAAGACAGTAAGAACTCAGAGTGCCTTAATTTCAGATCAAAAATCAAATGAAAATTAAATCAGTTATTCTAATAGCCGGAATGTCTCTAACAGGATTCACAGGCTCAGCACAATATACATTTGAAAATCAATTCCGCCGCCCTCTTGGTGAGGTGCTCACCGAAATTGGTCAACGTTTTCAGGTCAGGCTGAAATATGATGCCGACACGACTGGACTTGTGCTTCCATACGCCGATTCCCGCATCCGACCCTATTCTGTGGAAGAGTCTCTGACGAATGTCCTTATGCCATTTGACCTCAAGTATGTCAAGCAAAATGAGAAAACGTATAAAATCAAACCCTATGAATATCACAGGCGCACAGAAGAAGATGGCCGTAAGATGACCGCTTGGCTCTCCTCTCTGTATTCTGATAAGGATTCTTGGGAGGCACGACGAGATTCGCTGAGACGGGAGGTCAGACAGCTCTTGACAATAGATGAAGCATTGGGCCTCAGGGTTGAAAGCCAACCCCATTTCTCAAAAGTGAGGAAATTCGATGGATATACCGTGCAGAATTTTTATCTTGAGACTTTGCCGGGTCTCTACGTTTGTGGCTCTATCTATGCTCCTGTTTCAAAAGGGAAGCATCCTCTCATCATCTGCCCAAACGGGCATTTCAATAATGGGCGATATAATGCCGAGCAACAGCAGAGACTTGCTACATTGGCCCGGATGGGTGCCATCTGCGTTGATTACGACCTGTATGGTTGGGGTGAATCGGCTCTTCAGGTTGGCAGCGAGGGTCATCAGACCTCAAAAGCACACGTGGTGCAAGCACTCAATGGCATCTCGATCCTCGACTTTATGATGGAGCGTAAAGATGTAGATCCGGAGCGCGTAGGAGTCAACGGCGGGTCAGGCGGTGGCACACAGTCTGTGCTCCTTTCGCTCATTGACCCACGCTACACCGCGGCCTGTCCTGTGGTCAGTCTCTCATCCTACTTCGATGGCGGATGTCCCTGCGAAAGCGGAATGTTTATCACTCGGGCAGGCAGTGGCACATGCAATCCGGAGCTGGCTGCAGCGTTTGCTCCTCGTCCGCTTTGTATCGTCTCTGATGGTAAGGACTGGACAAATATAGTTCCAGAAAATGAGTATCCCTTCATCAAGCGTATATATGGGTTTTATGATGCTTCAGATCAGGTGACAAACGTTCATCTTCCTACGGAAGGTCACGATTTCGGGCCCAACAAGCGTCAGGCCGTCTATGATTTCTTTATAGCGACATTCGGACTTGACCGCTCAAAGCTTGATGAGTCGAAGGTGACGATTGAGGCTCCAGAGGACTTAAAAAGTTTTGGTGAAAATGGTGAACACCTCCCCGCAAATGCTATCCGTTATCAAAAATAACATATCGTAAGACGCTAATTTCATTACAAAAAGTTCGTATGTTTGCACCCAGTGCCATCTGTCGGCTTTGCGGGTGCAAACATACGAACTTTTTATAGATGCCGTCAAATATTCAGCAACTTTCCAGAATGTTTTCGCGATATCTTCTCGGAGTCACTCCCGTAAGATTTTTAAAAGCACGGTTGAAGCAGCTCAGTGACTCATAGCCGACTTCGTATGCAATAGTCGTGATTGGATCAGATGAAAAAAGCAAGCGGCTTTGGGCCTTCGCTATCCTCTCCATGGCAATATGCTCGCTAAGAGTATGACAAAAAGCCTTTTTGAAAATACTGTTGGCATAATCAGGATGTAGCCCTTCGCTTTTCGCCACGTCTACTACTGTGATGCGTTTGTCGAAATTTGATGAAATATAAAGAGCCATACGTTCTACATAATCATATTGAGACTCCTCATATTTCGAGACAGGAAGAGTACAGGAATGCCATTCTGACTTTTCAAGTCTTCTTACCCTGCAATGTACCTCATTTCTCACAATATCCTCGAAATCTTTGTTCTGAAGTAGATTATCATGCCATAATTTAAAAATTTCTTGATCAAAACTGAAAGTGTTATTGTCCATTATGATATTTCCTTTCATCAGTTTATTAATGAATCTTGAAGAAAGGTTCCATTTAAGAAAGACGCTGAGTGGGATTGTGACAACATAATAATTTGACACGTCATTGAATTCAATGATCCTATGGGGATATAATCCCCAGAACAAAGCTATTTTCCCACTTTCTATGGTCACTTTCCTGTCATGTATGAGATATGTAAGCGAACCGGAAGGCAGATAGTTGATTTCTACTTCATTGTGACGGTCATATTTATTCATGATAGTGGGGGTCCACAACTCACAAGTGAATCCATATGGCGTATATTGCGCTCTATTTTCTTCGTAATGTTTTAAATCGTTTTTTAATGGGTCGTTCATTAATGAAATATAAAATTGATGGGTTAAATACTAATGAAGTTGTTTCGACTTATTTTTTTATTAAGATTTCGTCAGGTTTCCGAGCAGATTTTTCTTCATGAAGAAGGAGCGATGCGGGCATCGTGACTGATGAATGAAGGG
>CAMWJD010000006.1 GCA_947174515.1 uncultured Porphyromonadaceae bacterium | reverse complement strand
TCCTTCTTGGTGCTTACAGCTCGCTCAACCGTCAGATCCACCTTGGAAAAGTGAAAAGCTTCAACCGCTATGAGATGCACGACGTGGTCCTCATCAAGGATAAGGACGGTGTAGAACGTGCGCGCGGTATCGTGGCTAAGAATCTTGTGACAGGTGAATTCGAGCGTTTCGCCGCTCATGCAGTCGTGATCGCTACCGGTGGCTACGGCAACACATACTTCCTTTCTACCAATGCTATGGGTTGCAACGTGTCAGCAGCTATGGCATGCTATCGCAAGGGCGCTTACTTCGCTAACCCCGCTTACGTTCAGATCCATCCGACTTGTATCCCTGTTCACGGCGACAAGCAGTCTAAGCTTACCCTTATGTCTGAGTCTCTCCGTAACGACGGTCGTATCTGGGTGCCGAAAGATATTGAGATGGCTAAGAAACTCCAGCGTGGCGAAATAAAGGGTAGTGATATCCCTGAAGAAGATCGTGACTATTATCTTGAACGTCGCTATCCGGCTTTCGGTAACCTCGTTCCTCGTGACGTTGCTTCTCGTGCTGCAAAGGAGCGTTGCGACAAGGGTTATGGTGTGAACAATACCGGCCTTGCTGTATTCCTTGACTTCTCAGAGGCTATCAACCGTCTCGGCATCGATGTTGTCCGTCAGCGTTATGGCAACCTCTTCGATATGTATGAGGAGATCACAGATGTCAACCCGGGTGAACTCGCAAAGGAAATCGACGGTGTGAAATACTACAACCCGATGATGATCTTCCCGGCTATCCACTACACAATGGGTGGTATCTGGGTTGACTATGAACTTCAGACTTCTGTAAAGGGACTCTTCGCCATCGGCGAATGTAACTTCTCTGATCACGGCGCCAACCGTCTTGGTGCTTCCGCATTGATGCAGGGTCTTGCTGACGGTTACTTCGTGCTTCCTTACACTATCCAGAACTATTTGAGCGACCAGATCTCAGTGCCTCGCTTCTCTACCGATCTTCCTGAATTTGAAGAATGTGAGAAGAAATGCCGCGAAGTTCAGGAGAAACTCATGAATATCAAGGGCAAGCGTTCCGTCGACTCAATCCATAAGGAACTCGGTCATATCATGTGGGAATACGTTGGTATGGGTCGTACAGCCGAAGGCCTTAAGACTGCTATCGATAAACTCGATGCCCTTCGCAAGGTGTTTGATACCGACCTCTTCATCCCCGGATCTATCGAAGGCATGAACATCGAACTTGACAAGGCTTTCCGTCTCAACGACTTCATTACAATGGGCAAACTCATGGCATATGACGCGCTTTCCCGTAATGAATCTTGCGGTGGTCACTTCCGCGAGGAATACCAGACAGAAGAAGGCGAGGCTAAGCGTGACGATGAACACTACTTCTACGTTTCTTGCTGGGAATATCAGGGTGCTGACAAAGCTCCTGAGCAGATCATCGAACCGCTCCACTATGAAGCAATTAAAGTTCAGACCCGTAACTATAAGTCATAATCCACTCAAAACTGAAATCAGACAATGGAAGAAAATATTATGAAAGTCAACCTCCGCGTTTGGCGTCAGGCTAATGCAAAGGCCAAAGGTGGATTCGTGACTTACGAAAATGTCGAGACTACTCCCGACACTTCCTTCCTTGAGACTCTCGATATCCTTAACGAGACTCTTGTGGAAGAAGGACAGGAGCCTATCGTATTCGACCACGACTGCCGCGAAGGTATCTGCGGTATGTGTTCTCTTTACATCAATGGTCATCCTCACGGTCCTGCTACAGGTGCCACTACCTGCCAGCTCTACATGCGCCGTTTCCAGAATGGCGAGACTATTACTGTTGAACCATGGCGTTCCGCTGCGTTCCCTGTGATTAAGGACCTCATGGTAGACCGTAACGCATTCGATAAAATCCAGCAGGCCGGTGGCTATGTCAGCTTCAACTGCGGAGGTGCTCAGGATGCCAACGATCTCCCTATCTCAAAGGTGAATGCCGACGAGGCGATGGACTCTGCAAGCTGCATCGGTTGCGGAGCATGTGTGGCCGCTTGCAAAAATGGTTCTGCCATGCTCTTTGTCAGCGCAAAGATCAGCCAGCTCGCATTGCTCCCGCAGGGTGAAGTGGAAAAAGACCGTCGTGTTCGCGCAATGGTTGCAAAGATGGATGAACTCGGTTTCGGCAACTGCACCAATACAGGTGCTTGCTCCGCTGAATGTCCGAAGAACATCAAGCTTTACAACATCGGCCGCATGAACCGTCAGTTCATCGCCGCTAAGTGCAAAGAATAATCTGAAATACGAATAAATGCTGAAAAGTCGGAGAGGTATCGAGCCTCCCCGACTTTTTTGTTAATTTCTAAGGAAGTGTTGGATCGGGAAATTGCAGATAAAATTTCTTAATTATTTTGGAATGTTTCTTTTTTTGATTACCTTTGTATATTGTTTCATATGAAACTAAAAAAATACCTGATAACCTAAAATTGACATACCAAAGCTGATGAAGAAACTACTCTGTGCAGCATTCTCACTCTTCTCTGTGGCTGCTTTTGCATCCGAAAGAACGGAGACCCTTCTCAAAAATTGGAATTTTTCTCAAGATTCTGTCAAATGGCAGCCTGTAACTATTCCGCATGATTGGGCTATTTACGGTCCTTTTGATCGGGAAATAGATATCCAGAAGGTTGCAGTAGAACAGAATGGTGAAAGTGTGGCTACCTGGAAGACGGGACGCACAGGTGGACTCCCTTATATTGGGAAAGGCTTCTATTCAACCTCTTTCAATATCCCCGACACTCCCGACCGCAACTATGCCCTTGTTTTCGATGGTGCCATGAGCAACGCCCACGTATATGTCAATGGCAAACTTGCTACAGTCTGGCCCTATGGCTACAACTCATTCTATGTTGATGTGACTCCGATGGTGAAACCGGGTGAGAATTTACTTGATGTATCACTTGAAAACAAACCGATGTCTTCCCGTTGGTATCCTGGTGCCGGGCTTTACCGAAATGTAAAGTTAATTACTACCGACAAGATCCATATCCCGGTCTGGGGCACTCAACTCACTACTCCTTACGTAAGTAAGGAATATGCCACCGTGCATCTTGTCACTTCACTTGAAGGGGTAAGCAAAGGAGACAAAGTGACTCTAACCACAGAAATTTCAGATCCCGACGGAAAGGTGGTGGCAACTGATACCCATGATTATAAAATTTATCCAGGAGTAAATCTTATACAAAACTTCCGCATCAATAACCCCGATCTCTGGAATCCGGAGAATCCGGCTCTTTATCGCGCTGTGACAAAGGTGATTGTTGATGGCAAGACTGCTGACGAGTACTCAACTCGTTTCGGCATACGCAGTGTGGAAGTAAGGGCAGGCGAGGGCTTCTTCCTCAATGGCGAGAAGATTCAGTTCAAAGGCGTATGCAACCATCACGACCTCGGTCCATTGGGCGCGGCCGTCAATAAATCGGCACTTCGGCATCAGCTTGAGTTGCTTAAGGATATGGGAGCAAACGCGGTTCGTACATCCCACAACATGCCGGCTCCTGAACTTGTGGAACTCTGCGATGAACTTGGCCTTATGATGATGATCGAGCCTTTTGATGACTGGGGTTTCCGGCCAAAATCAAAGAATGGATACGGAACCATCTTCAACGAATGGGCTGAAAGAGACGTAGAGAACATGGTGCGCCAATACCGTAACAATCCGTCTGTCGTAATGTGGTCAATCGGAAATGAAGTTCCTTCGCAGTGGGGTCCTGATGGACTTCAGGAGCTTACATTCCTGCAGGATATAGTGCATCGTGAGGATCCAACTCGTCCGGTTACTTGCGGTATGGATCAAGTAAAGGCTGTAACCAATAACGGTTTTGCAGCGGCTCTCGATGTCCCCGGCTTTAACTATAGGGTTCATATGTATCCTGATGCAATTGGTAAACTTCCTCAAAATATCCTGCTTGGCTCAGAAACAGCCTCGACTGTCTCAAGCCGTGGCAAATACTATTTCCCCGTTGAAAAAGCTCATGGAGTGATCCGGCCTGACAATCAGAGTTCCTCTTACGATGTTGAATACTGCTCATGGAGTAATTTGCCCGATGATGATTTCGCCGCTGCTGACGACTATCCTTGGGATATGGGACAATTTGTATGGACCGGATTTGACTATCTCGGCGAGCCCTCCCCTTATGACACCGATGCATGGCCAAGCCACAGTTCTTACTTCGGAATTTTTGACCTTGCTTCTTTACCGAAAGACCGTTTTTATCTCTATCGTTCCAAATGGAACGAAAAAGATCATACACTTCATATTCTGCCCCATTGGAATTGGAAAGACCGTGAAGGAGAAGTGACTCCGGTCTTTGTCTACACGGATGCACCTAAAGCTGAATTATTCATCAACGGCAAAAGCCAAGGAATACGCGAGAAAAACGATTCTTCAAACTTGCATAGATATCGCCTTATGTGGAATGAGACAGTCTACGAACCGGGAGAAGTGAAGGCCGTGGCTTACAATGCCGACGGGTCTATCGCCGGAGAGGCTATAGTGCGTACTGCCGGGACCCCATATGCCATCAAACTTACCTCAAACCGCAATGTCCTTCAAGGCAATGGTGAAGACCTTGCTTATGTTACGGTTCAGGTTGTGGATAAGGAAGGCAATGTGGTGCCGGATGCAGAGCCGGAAGTTTCTTTCAAAGTTACAGGAGATGGTCATTTCAGAGCCACTGCTAATGGCGACCCGACATCACTCCGCGATTTCAACAAGCCTATAATGGATCTTTTCAGCGGAGCCGCCACCGTCATCGTCAGGAGCGGAGATAAGCCCGGAGCTCTCACGCTTGAAGCCAAATCCAAAGGCCTGAAGTCCGCTAAGCTTACTATTCCCGTAGAATAAGCCTCTTATTTATCAATCTTATAAGACTTATCAATCTCATATATCTCATAAATCTTATAAGACTTATAAGACTTATATGACTTATAAATCATCTAAAAATTTACATAAACTTTAAAATAAAATAATCATGAAAGAAAAAATCAACGAGCTTTTCCTCCAGCGCTTCGGCGACCACGGCACAATGTATGCTTCCGCAGGTCGCATCAATCTCATTGGCGAGCATACAGACTATAATGAAGGTTATGTATTTCCGGGAGCTATTGACAAGGTGATTATGGCCGAGATCAAGCCAAATGGCACTGATAAAGTGCGCGTATATTCTATCGATATAGATGATTACGCTGAGTTTGGCCTCAATGAAGAGGATGCTCCGTCGCAGAGCTGGGCCCGCTACGTGTTTGGCGTGTGCCGCGAGATTATCAAGCGTGGTGGCAAGGTGGAAGGTTTTGATGCTGTTTTTGCCGGAAATGTTCCTCTTGGTGCCGGTCTTTCATCTTCTGCAGCTCTTGAAAGTTGCTTTGCTTTCGCTCTTAACGACCTTTTCAATGATAATAAGATCGACAAATTTGAACTTGCTCGTATAGGCCAGAGCACTGAGCACAACTATTGTGGCGTGAAGTGTGGCATCATGGATCAGTTTGCATCCGTGATGGGCAAAAAAGGCAACCTCATGCGTCTGGACTGCCGCAGCTCTGAATATGAGTATTTCCCATTCAATCCCGCAGATTATCGTCTTGTGCTCGTTGATTCTCGCGTGAAGCATGAACTTAAGGATTCTCCGTATAACAAACGTCGTGAAAGCTGCGAACGCGTAGCTGCCGCTCTTGGTCGCCCGTCGCTCCGTGGCGCTTCTATCGAAGAACTTGACGCAATCAAGGATAAGATTTCTGAAGAAGACTACAAGCGTGCCAAGTTTGTGATCGGTGAAGAAGCTCGCGTCTTAGCTGTCTGTGATGCTCTCGTAGCCGGTGATTATGAGACTGTCGGCAAGAAGATGTATGAGACCCACGAAGGCCTTTCAAAAGACTATGAAGTCAGCTGCGTTGAACTTGACTTCCTCAACGATGAAGCAAGGAAACTCGGTGTGACGGGTAGCCGTATCATGGGTGGCGGCTTCGGTGGCTGCACGATCAATCTTGTCAAGAATGATCTTCATGATAAGTTTGTAGAAGAAATCACAGCTCGCTTTGAAGATAAATACGGCCACGCTCCAATGATCTATGACGTGGTTATTTCTGACGGTGCGCGTAAACTTGAGGATTAATCTTATATGGAAACTTCAATTCGAAAAGTCGCCTCTCCTTTAGGGGAGGTGACTCTATATCGGCTCACCAATGCCAATGGTGCATCCGTTGAGTTATCTACTCTTGGTGCCGGCATCACGGAAGTGTCTGTGCCTGATGCTAACGGCACCATCGAGAATGTCACTCTCCGCTATGCAGATCCGGCAAGTTATCTTGCCGACGGACCTTGTGCCGGCAAGACTCCGGGTCGTTTCGCCAATCGTATTTGCAAGGGAAAACTCCAAATTGACGGTATCACCTACGATCTCCCGATCAACAATGGCCCTAACCATCTTCATGGCGGACCTGAAGGTTTCCAGAATCAGATCTGGGAATCAGAAGAAGTGGCAGATGGGGTTCTCTTCCGCTATCATTCAAAAGATGGAGAGATGGGATATCCCGGCAATCTCACGGCAGAAGTGAAATATACTTGGAACGATGACAATGAGCTTACTATCGATCTTTCAGCTAAAGCAGACGCCAAGACCGTGGTAAATCTCACTAACCATGCATATTTCAATCTTGATGGAGCAGACGGCGCGGAACCGAATACCGTGCTTGGACATGAGCTTAAGCTCAATGCCGCTTATTTCCTTCCCGGCGACGAAACTCTTATTCCGAGCGGAGAGATGGCTCCGGTAGCTGCCACTCCGATGGATTTCACAGAATTCAAGACACTTGGTCAGGATATCAACAAGGATTTCACTCCGTTGAAATATGGCAAAGGATATGACCATTGTTTCTGTATTGACGGGCCGAATGGCGAACTGCGCGAAGCCTGCGTTCTTCGTTCTTCCAAGTCACGGCGCCGTATGACAGTGCTTACAGATCAGCCCGGAGTTCAGATTTATACCGGTAACTGGCTTGCCGGCAGCCCGGCAAATGTAGCAGGTCGCTCTTATGAAGATTATGAAGGAGTGGCGATGGAGGCACAAGGCTTCCCCGATGCTCCAAGTCATGCATCTTTCCCTTCTCCAATCATCTCTCCGGATGCTCCTTACCATCGCACCATAGTCTACCGTTTCGATACTTTCTGAATGTCAATATGCTAAAAAGCAAGACTGAAGAGACGGTCTGGCAAAGTGAACTGTAACCCCAGAGTAAGACGGTCTCTTTTTATAAAAAAAAGGCTTTCATGCTGAAATTCAGTGCGAAAGCCTTTGTTATATCAAAAAATTTTCATAATAATATTATTTGATTGATCAAATTGAATAGAATCGGTAAATATAGGATAACGCGGATATTGCTTTTTTTCTTCTGCCTCAACGCTTTTGGGGAGAATTCCGAGTCATGCGGAAAGATAAGGAGTAGTGTAGGCGTCGATGTCAGGCCATCTTATGCTTTTTCTTCATATAAGGATGATATTCTCAGGGATATTGTTGATGTGACTGATGCGAGAAAAACGATAATTGCCACATCGTTGCATTTGAAATATGGGTTTACATTTTCTCCATCCACCCCGCAAGGACATCTGTACCCGGGGGCTTGGCAGGGAATTGGCGTGTCGGCAAATTTTTTAGGAAACAATAAGGGAATCGGGACTCCATTATCCATTTATGCGTTTCAGGGTGCTCCGGTTTATAGGATCAGCGATAAGATTTCGTTATTCTATGAATGGAATTTCGGTTTGTCTTTAGGTTGGCGTAAATGTGATGGAGAGACCGCATATTCCAATTTAATTGTAGGTTCAAATGTGAACGCCTATATCAATCTTGGTGTTGGATTTCTATGGAAGTTTCACGACCAATATGCAATGACAGCAGGTCTTGATCTCACTCATTTTTCAAATGGAAATACATCGTTCCCCAATCCGGGAGTTAATATGGCAGGTATTCGGATTGGGATTACCAAGTCTTTTGGTAAAGACTCTGAAAAGCCTACTGTTTGTGAAGCCTTTGATTGTGATAGCCTAAAGAAAAGACATAAATTGCAGTTTGATGTGACGGCTTATGGCGCTTGGCGGAAACGTGCATATAGGGGAGGAGAGGCTCCGGTGCTTCTGAAAGGGCATTATCCTGTAGTGGGTCTTGATATTTCACCTATGTGGCAAATTAAAAAGATATTCAGGGCAGGTGCTTCCTTGGATTTTCAATGGGACAGGAGTACTGATTTGAAGAATTATTATGCATCCGGTTCTTCTTCAGACGACATACAATTCTACCGGCCTCCTGTCTTGAGACAGATATGTGTAGGATTGTCAGGAAGAGCGGAGCTTGTGATGCCAATATTCTCTATTAATTTAGGCATGGGATATAACTTTATAGGACCGGAGGAGACACGTGCAACTTACCAACTTGCCAACCTAAAGGTCCGCTTCACCGACCGCTTCTTCCTCAACATTGGCTACCAACTTCTCAACTTCCAAAAACAAAACAACCTAATGCTCGGATTAGGATATTCTTTCCGATAGCAATAGGTTGCTCTGTAATCTATCGTTTCAACATTCTTTTATATCGGTGACCGAAGAAGTTGACATCGTTGGCACCTTCAAATCCTAAGGAAGCATAATATTCCTTAAGCCGAGGCTTTTCAACTGCCACCAATAATGAAAACTTATCATATCCAAGTTTTCTTCCGTGCTCAATGGCAGCTTCCATGAGTCTTTTCCCAAGTCCGTTACCTCGATATTCAGGTTCGATGGCAAGGGAATCAAGATAATACTCTCCAGGGTAAGTTTCTATGGCAGACTGTCTGATGGAAGCGGGATCCACGCCTTTCCAAAGACGGCTCCAGGTGTATTCTCTAAGTTTTTGATATTCATCGCCTGAATAGGAGATAATGCAGCCTATTGGCTTCCCGTCTTCTTCTGCTATCAATGATTTATTCCATGAATACATTGATTCCGGATCAATACATGACTCCTTTACCCACTCCAGTTCTGAAGTATCCATATCCAGAGCGCTCAAGACAGTCTTTGCCACATATCCGGCATCGTTTTTTTGAGCTTTTCGTATAATCATCAGTACTGCTCTTTCTCGTTTGGAAAGTCACCTGTCTTTACGTCGCTGATATAGTGACGGAATGCATCTGTCATTATTTCACCCAGGTTGGCATAGCGGCGCAGGAATCGAGGTGAGAATCCCATTGTCATTCCAAGCATATCGTGCATGACGAGTACCTGACCATCGACACCGCCGCCTGCTCCGATACCGATTACCGGGATTGTAAGCGCCTTTGCCACTTGCTCTGCAAGTTTTGCCGGAATTTTCTCAAGTACGATTGCAAAGCATCCGATTTCCTCCAGCAGTTTTGCATCTTCCAAAAGTTTCTTAGCTTCTGCTTCCTCTTTTGCACGCACACTGTAGGTGCCAAACTTATTGATACTTTGAGGAGTCAGGCCAAGATGTCCCATTACCGGTATTCCTGCGCAGAGAATTCGCTGGATAGACTCGGTTATCTCGGCTCCGCCTTCAAGTTTCAGCGCTTCGGCATGGCTCTCTTTCATGACGCGGATTGCTGATGCAAGAGCCTCTTTTGAATTGCCTTGATATGTGCCGAAAGGAAGGTCAACCACCACGAGAGCCCGCTTCACTCCTTTCATCACAGACTTGGCGTGATATATCATCTGATCAAGTGTGATAGGAAGGGTCGTGACATTTCCTGCCATTACATTTGATGCGGAGTCTCCTACCAGTATGACGTCCATTCCTGCTTCATCCACAAGCTTTGCGGATGTGTAGTCATAAGCGGTGAGCATAGAGATTTTCTCACCACGATATTTCATTTCCGTAAGGCGGCTTGTAGTCACCTTGCGTGTGCTTTCTGCTTGTGCTGTTGACACGGTAGTTTATAGATTAATTATTAAAGATTAAATATTAATTTAGTTCGCTTAATCTTGATATTTCTCAATTCCCAATTCTCAATTCTCAATTATGAGTGGGTCTGCACCGCCTGAGTCGGGGGTAGTTCACGATTGCGTCTGTCACATTCCTCAACTACTCTGTCGGCAAGGTCGGAAAAGGCCCTTGCCTCAGGATTTTCAGATATCTCGCCTCCCGAACATGCGGTAGCGGTCGGGTGTCCGGAATCTGCGTTCTCGCATATATCGGCTACGAGCGGAATCTGTGCCAATAGCGGCACCTGCATTGTCTCGGCAAGACGTGCAGCACCTCCGTTTCCGAAAATATAATATTTTTCTTCCGGATGCGGGGCCGGGGTGAACCAGGCCATGTTTTCGACGAGACCAAGAATAGGCACATTGATCTTGTCACTGCGGAACATGCCAATACCCTTACGTGCATCAGCAAGCGCCACTTCCTGAGGAGTGCTGACTACTATGACTCCAGTGATCGGAAGGGTCTGCACAAGGGTCAAGTGGATATCGCTCGTGCCGGGAGGCATGTCAATCAGGAAATAGTCAAGGTCGCCCCACCATGCCTCTGTGATAAGTTGCTTGAGTGCATTTGAAGCCATACCGCCTCGCCAAAGCACAGGACTGTTTTTATCGACTACAAATCCTATGCTCAGCATTTTTACTCCGAATTTTTCTACAGGGTCGATCCAGTCTTTCCCTTCCTGTGTCACCATATAGAGTTTGGCATCTTCAACTCCAAACATTTTTGGCATGGACGGACCGAAGATATCGGCATCAAGAAGCCCTACCTTATATCCTTTTGAGGCGAGAGCGATTGCAAGGTTGGCGGAGACTGTGGATTTGCCAACTCCTCCTTTGCCGGAGCTTATGCCTATGATGTTTTTCACTCCCGGGAGCGGTGTGGCGGGTTTGGGTATCTCTGTATTACGGTATTTGACATAGATCCTTCCTTTCACATCTATATCAGGATCGGCAAATACAGGAAGGGTTGCTTCTGCAGCGCGGACCACCGATTTGACAAAAGGATCAGTAGGCCGGTCAAAAATCAGGGAGAAAGACACTTTGTTTCCATCTATCCGGATATCGTCTTCCACCATTCCGAGTTCAACGATATTCTTCCCGTTGCCGGGATACTTGACATTTGTCAGCGCATCAAGTATAAGTTTTGGGTATATTGCCATTGGTGATTTAATGATAAAAGATAAATTATAAATGATGAATTGAAAAGGGAGTCATTCAAGATCTGTTTTGCTAAATATAGTGCAATTTTCAATTCTCAATTCTTCTGTGAGTGGCGTCCAAACTCACTGTGATAGTCGTCTTTTTCAATGTCGGAGCAATCCGGTTCTTTAATCACTCCGTCCTTAAGCTTGAATGAGATGAGCTTTATGGTCTTACCTCTCGACAGCCATTGCTGCTCATAAAAAGTCTTAATGGAGGTCACCGGATCGGCGAGTCCGCTTCCATAAAGGTCGTCAGTGATCGAGAGAATATCAAATCCGTTCAGTTCCACAAGTCTTTTTGTGTATTCGTAAAGGAATGGAGAGTCAGTCTTCAGGTTCACCACACCTCCGGGGCGAAGGAAAGTGCGGTAATTGGAGAGAAATCTTGACGATGTGAGCCGTTTGCGTGCTTTCTGCATCTGCGGATCAGGAAACGTTATCCAGATCTCATCCACTTCTCCGGGAGAGAAAAATTCTGATATCTGTTCTATCTCCGTGCGGAGGAAGGCTGCGTTGTCCATTCCATTTTCTTCGACGTCTTTTGCGCCTTTCCACATTCGGGCACCCTTTATGTCGACACCAATATGGTTTCGGTCGGGGTTTGCCTTGGCAAGCCCGACCGTGTATTCTCCCTTGCCGCATCCAAGCTCAAGGACTATAGGATTGGAACGCGAGAAAAAATCACTGTTCCACTTCCCTTTAAAGGGGAATCCTTTCTCGATAAATATATGTCTCGGATATTGGAGGACACACTTGAATGTCTCCATATCTGAGAATTTCTGCAATTTATTCTTTCCCATGGAATCAGATGATGAGTTGAATGTACTTAACGGTTGATTACAAGAATTTTTGTAGCTTCGTGGAATGAACCACCTCCGGGGCCGGAAGATGTGAGCACGAAATATACGCCGCTTGGAACACGGTTAAAATCCATCCCGCACACATCCCATTGCACTTTGCCTGCTGAGGCGGGACCAAGTTCGCGGACAAGGTTGCCGGCGGAATCCGTGATTTTCACTATGCAGTCTTCTTCCAGACCGTCAATCGTCACCCATCCATAATAATCATGCCTTACAGGATTTGGAAATGCCCGCACTTCAGAAGTGGCAGATTCATTAGATTGTCCGTTTAGATAATATTCACAAAGACCGGCGGATGTAGCGATCATCAGCGAGTTGTTGTCAGGATTATAGCATGTGCTATATACCATGTCGGATGGGAGACCGGAGTTTTCGGTCGTTATTTCTTGAAGGATAGTCTTTCCATCCGATGTGGTGCATACAAGCCCTCCACCCGATAGTGCAAACCATTTTCTGCCTAAGCCATCGATTGAGATATTGTTGACTGTGGTGCCGTAGAGCAAATAGTCGGCCAATGATGTGCCGTCGTTACGGCTTACTTTGATTCGCGACACTTTCCCGGGCTCGGAGAATATGTCTTTCGGGTCTAACGTAAAGACTCCTTCGTCTGATGCAACCCAAATCAATCCTGTGGCGGGATCCTCGATCGCGCAATAGAAGTATTTGCAATCAATTGCCCCGTCTGAGTCATAATAGGAATTGAAAGTGGTTGTCCGGTCGTCGGAAGTGTTTTGAATGGTCCCGTTATGATCGTAGGCCACAATGGGAGCCTCCCTGTTGTTGAACGCGAAGAATACTATGTAATCTTTATACGAAGATGCGGTGCATGGTAAACCCAGCATGTCCTTACAGGAAACAATGAGCTCGATTGGCAACTTGGAAAATTGTTGAAAAGTTTCAGGAGTGGTGCTTGCCCGGCGCTGTTCCGGAGTCCATATCCAGATTTCAGGCTTATAATTATTCCTGGTTTCTGTATTCAAATGCATTGCTACCATATTCCCTTTGGCATCCCATCTTGGATTTAGGATCATAAACACATTGCGCCATGATCCATGAGGTTCCTGCACTGATACATGACCCTCTTCGTCCGGAGTGTCAATGCTGCTGGTCATATGCAATATTGAGGACCCGTCTTTGATATTATATCGAAGAAGTCCATTTGTCACAGATCCAAAATAGAATAAATCCGGATTGTCGGGATCCTGTAACATTCCGCTTGGGTTGATGAGCCTTAGTGCTTGCTTTTGATTCAGGTAGGGCAATCCATACATTGTCCATGTTCCGTTTTTAAGGCCCGAAAGCAATATCGGATTCAATGCATCGTGAGCACTGAAGTTGTGGTCTTGTCCATGGGTGTTGACAAGCATGCCATGGCGGGGAGTATACATCAATGAATTACTCCTGAAGGCAGCCGGCGCATTAGGTCGCGCAGGCTCTCTTGTCATGATCATTGTATTGTCGTCAGCACGCCTCTTTGAATAAAAGCCTTTTCGGGGTTTTGCAAAGAATATATCTTTCAGATCCCATGATCCGCAGGCGGCATCGTAGTCATCTTCCATTTTTTGATACAATGTCAGATCGCCGGAATCACGGTTAATTTGAATTATTTGGGAAGGAGTAGTCAGTACAAGACCATCTTTGTTCTCTGCGATCGTGGCCTTCGGAAAACTCCCTTTACGTGTCACTTGCGGTGTGACGGTCCCTTCCGTAAAAGAGAGCACAAAATATGTCTCTGATCCATTGACATTTTTTGAGACCAGGCATGTGGAAGGGGAAATCGCTGCAATGTTTATGGCCGCGCTTCCATCGTTCCAGTTTAATTCTTTAAAGTCATCTGTTGAAAAATGGTTTGCGTCTGCATCGGTCCAATATAATTTTCCGCCCTTTATGATTAAAAGTTTGTCAGCAACTCTTGTGATCTTGTCGATAGGAGAGTTGGTGATTCCACTGAAGGCGATCTCATGTTTCTTGTCGTTGACTGCGATAAATCCAAAATTGGTGGAAATATATGCCAAGTCTGAAATAGGATCAAATGAAATCGAAGTTATTTCTTTTTGAAAAGAAGTGTTGAAATTGGCTAATGCGTTAAGCGAGTGAACATTGCCATTGTCATATAAGATGCTGATGGTCTGATCGCTATGCACGAGGAGAAGATAGTTTTTCCTTGCATTGTAACTTGCCATGCTGATCAGTGGCCTTGAAAGGAAATTCTGCGTGTTGTATGCACGGATCTCATCAGATTCTTTTTCTAAGCAAAAAAGTTGGGTGATTTTCTCATTATTGTCGGCACTGTTTGTGTCAAAGAGTTGAGAATGAACGATAAAATATGTTTTGGAGGGAGTGTCAAAGACATTTTCAATCTTGTCATCAAAAGTATTATACATCATCCAATCAGAAGATTGGGATGCATGGCTTTGAAAAATTGTGAAAATACTTATGCATAGGGCAGACAGCCATTTCATCATTGAAGAAATGGCGCGACCGCGGTGGGAAATGGCATTCTTATCTTCGTCGGTCATGTCGGCGAAGCAAATTCCTGTCTCTTCCGGGATAAAGATAGGATCATATCCGAATCCATGGGTGCCGCTCCTTTTTGTGGCTATGGAGCCCTCTACTTTCCCTTCAAATATGTGTTCTTCTCCATTGAGGGAAAGCGCCACACATGTGCAAAATTTAGCATGACGATCCTCAACACCTTCCATGTTCTTCAACATAAGATCGATGTTGTCATCCGGTGTGCATCCTTCACCCGCATATCTGGCTGTGTACACGCCCGGGGCCCCGCCAAGGGCATCTACCATGAGACCGGTGTCGTCTGCAAAACAGTCCAGCCCCGTAGCATTTTTTATGCAACGGACTTTAATAAGGGCATTCCCTTCCAGT
The DNA here is from genome assembly GCA_947174515.1 of uncultured Porphyromonadaceae bacterium. Classification (GTDB taxonomy): domain Bacteria; phylum Bacteroidota; class Bacteroidia; order Bacteroidales; family Muribaculaceae; genus Lepagella. The sequence continues at coordinate 14,914 of CAMWJD010000006.1, read as the reverse complement.
GTGTTTGCTGTCTCTTCAATATCGTGGTTGTAACCTATATCTTTGAGACTTAGTATTTCAAGTTTATCGCCTGCGATAGCCCGGGCCTCACGCAGTTTGCCTGCGTTGTTGGTGGCCATCACAAGTTTGAGTTTCTTTGTCATATCTGTCTATAAAGCGTGTGTTATTATTATTTAAACGTAATTCCACGCTCTTTATTACCTTATAAGACTTAAGGGGGGCGTTCCGATAGAGCGGAACACCCCTTTTTAATAATTTTTAAGCAATTTTTTGAGAATGAGGTTTTAGAGTACGATATTGACTATGCGTCCCGGCACTACAATCACCTTTTTCGGAGTTTTGCCTTCAAGCCATTTTTCAGCTGCAGGATCGGCGAGAACAGTCGCCTCGACGGCAGCTTTGTCGCTTCCTGCAGGGACCTCAATGTTGAAGCGCATCTTACCGTTAAACTGAACCGGATACTTCACGGTGTCTTCCTTGAGCGCATCTTCATCCCACGTCGGCCATTGACTGTCGGCTACGCTGCCTTCATGGTTGAGCTGATGCCAGAATTCCTCGGCTATGTGCGGAGCAAAAGGTGCGATCAGACGGGCAAATTCATCCATTGACTCAATGCTTACAGCCGGAAGTTTGCCAAGTTCATTGACAGCGATCATGAAAGCTGCCACTGATGTGTTGAATGAGAAGTTTTCTATATCCTGGCTCACTTTCTTGATGAGTGTGTGCATGATCTTCTTCTCCTGTGCCGAACGCTGAATGTCGGCGCGCTTTCCGAAGATAGTCCAGAGTTTGCGGAGGAACCGGTTGACACCGTCGATGCCGTTGGTGTCCCATGGTTTGGACTGCTCTACCGGACCAAGGAACATCTCATACAGACGCAGCGTGTCGGCGCCATATTTCTCAACGATCACGTCAGGATTCACAACATTGAACATAGACTTCGACATCTTCTCTACAGCATATCCGCAGACGTATTTGCCATCTTCGAGGATGAACTCGGCATCCGCAAAGTCAGGACGCCATGCGCGGAATGAGTCGAGATCAAGGATGTCATTGCTTACTATGTTGACGTCTACACGTATCGGCATAGTGTCATATTGGTCAACGAGACCTTTGCTGACAAAAGTATTGGTACCTTTTATGCGGTATACAAAATTTGTCCTGCCCTGTATCATGCCTTGGTTGACAAGCTTTTTAAAAGGTTCGGGACTTACCACTAATCCGAGATCATAAAGGAACTTATTCCAGAACCGGCTGTAGATAAGGTGTCCTGTGGCATGCTCCGCTCCTCCCACATAAAGGTCTACATCGCGCCAGTATTCGTCAGCCTCACGGCTTACCAGGGCATTGTCATTGTGCGGATCCATGTAGCGCAGATAGTAGGCCGAACTTCCTGCAAATCCGGGCATTGTGCAGAGTTCGATTGGATAACCTTCAGGAGTCTTCCAGTTTTCAGCTCTTCCGAGCGGTGGCTCGCCGTCGGCAGTAGGCTTATAGCTGCTTACTTCCGGGAGCAGGAGTGGAAGTGCTGACTCATCCATGAGATAAGCAATCCCATCCTTATAGTACACCGGGAATGGCTCACCCCAGTAGCGTTGGCGCGAGAAAATCGCATCGCGAAGACGGTAGTTGACCTTTACTCTGCCTATTCCCTTTTCGGATATATGCTGTTTTGTCTTGGCGATAGCTTCTTTCACAGTGAGACCGTTAAGGTCAAGGTCGGGACCGCATGAATTGCATACGATACCTTCTTTGGCATCAAAACTCTCTTCCGACACGTCGGCACCCTCGATAAGAGGGATGATGGGGAGATCAAATTTCTTTGCAAAAGCATAGTCGCGGGAATCGTGAGCAGGAACCGCCATGATCGCTCCTGTTCCGTATCCGGCCAGCACATAATCGCTCACCCAAATTGGTATTTCCTTTCCGCTGAGAGGATTGACGGCGTAAGAACCTGTGAATACACCGGTCACTTTCTTGTCTATCTGGCGTTCCCTTTCTGTTTTATGCTTCACTTCATTTAGGTATGCATTTACAGCCTCTTTCTGCTCGGGAGTGGTCAGGAGTCTTACGTATTCGGATTCCGGAGCGAGAACCATGAAAGTCACGCCGAAGACTGTATCGGCGCGTGTGGTGAAGATCTCCAGTTCTATGTCGGAGTCTTTTACCGGGAAGCGCATTTCGGCACCTTCGCTGCGGCCTATCCAGTTGCGCTGGGTTTCTTTCAGCGAGTCGCTCCATGCGAGATCATTGAGGTCGTCAAGCAGACGCGATGCGTATGCGGAAACGCGCAGACACCATTGGCGCATGAGCTTTTGCTCTACCGGGAAGCCGCCGCGCACGCTGAGCCCTTCCGATACTTCATCGTTGGCAAGAACTGTGCCGAGTTCAGGACACCAGTTTACCATAGTCTCAGCCTGGAAGGCAATTCGCCAATTCATCAGAGTGTCGCGCTTCTCTTTTTCTGTCATGGCGTTCCACTGCTCGGCAGTCAGGTTGAGTTCTTTAGTCTCAGCTGCATGCAGCCCTTCAGTGCCATGTTTCTCAAGATGTGCAATGAGCTCGGAAATGGGTCGGGCCTTGCGGGCTTCGATATCATAATAGTGGTTGAACATCTGCATGAACGCCCATTGTGTCCACTTATAGTATTTGGGGTCGCAGGTGCGCACCTCGCGGCTCCAGTCGAATGAGAACCCGATCTTGTCAAGCTGAGAGCGATAGCGCGCTATATTGTCGTTGGTGGTCTTCTCCGGGTGCTGTCCGGTCTGGATCGCGTATTGCTCGGCCGGCAGTCCATATGCATCATATCCCATGGGATGAAGCACGTTGAAACCTTGCTGCCTTTTGTAGCGCGAGTAAATGTCGCTGGCTATGTAGCCGAGCGGATGGCCTACGTGCAGACCTGCTCCGGATGGGTAGGGGAACATGTCGAGCACGTAATATTTCGGTTTGTCCTTGTTGATTTCGGTTTTGAATACATTGTTGTCGCGCCAATATTTTTGCCAGCGTGATTCAATGTCGTTGTGGTTATAATCTGCCATGTTATGTTGTGTTGTTTATAATTTTTATGAGAATGAACATTAATATGAAGAGTAGGGATTGAGGGTGCTTATGACCCGGTATAATCCAAAGATGCAGTCAAGCGGAATCTCAAGCGGCGGATATTTCAGATTGAGGCTTTTCGCTTCAATAAATTTTCTTCCTCTTTCTGACGGGAATACGTCTTTGAAAAATACTCCGTTGGATGAGTCTATTATCATCGGATGTCCCCAGGGAATAAACGCTTTGTCATCGATTTTCTTAATCAGGATAATAGCACCATCATGAAAATCAGGCTCCATGCTGTCTCCCGAAATCCTGATTGCAAAATCCACTCCTTGCACAGGACTGATCACTTTCTCACATTCATTGGCATTTACAGACTGGGACCATGCCGTGATATTGCCGGCAAAAGCCGTCACCGGAAGCAGAGGCACAAGATATCCGGCTTCCTGAAGCAATTTGCGAGGATCAGTGGCTTCTTCCTTTACATACATTTCCCCCTCTCCATATAGAAGCCAATCACGGTTCAAGTCCGGATAAATGGTGGCGATCTTGTTGATTTTTTCAGCCGGGATAGATTTGCGTATTACCCCGATATAAGTCGGCGCCACTCCGAGACGCTTGCAAAATTCAGTCTGAGGTATCCGTTTGTCTTTTAAAAATGTCAGAAGACGCCCTTTGACCGTGGTCAAGTCATACTTATCTGAAGCCATATGCCGTATATGTTTATTATTTATTATGCAAAGTTAATAAAATGTTTGCGCATGGCAAAAATTTCTTAAGAATATTTATGACTTGCTTGTTGTCTTGTCAATATGATGAAGTATTTTGTGTAGTTTTGTTGATAATAAGGGCACGTTCTCAAAATAGACCACTATCAATACATATAAGCTCAGAAGCAGCGTCCTGACAATATAAGTACCCCACATCGCATATTCGAAATCGCAAAGGATTCCTATTCCCCAAAGCAGGGCTGCAAGCAGGGTATAGCAACCGATACGCTTCACTTCGTAGGGTATTGGATAGTATTTTCTGCCAAGCAAATAACTTACGGTCATTATTCCGGCATAAGATATCAAGGCGGCCCACGCTGATCCGAGATAGCCGTTTGGCATGCCGATAGCAGGCACAAGTATAAGGTTGCCGGCAAGCATCAGCACAAAGCCGAGCAATGAAAGATACATTCCCCATCTGGTGCGGTCAGTAAGTTTATACCAGAGAGAGAGGTTGAAATAAATTCCGAAGCAAAGATCTGCGATCATCATGATTGGCACCACGCTCAGGCCTGCCCAATATTGCGGGGATATGAAATGCTTCAAGATAGGAAGATAATACATGACACCGAGGAATATTGCCAATCCGAAAATGACGAAATATTTCATTGCATCGCAATATGCCATTGTCTTATTCTCTCCTTGTTGAGCGGCCTTTGAGAAAATGAAAGGTTCGTAGGCGTATCGGAAAGCTTGAGTGAACATCATCATCACCACGGCAATCTTGATATTTGCTCCATAAAGGCCAACCATAGCCCTTGCCCCGTCAGGGTCGTCAGGGAAAATATATGGAATGATAATCTGGCCCATGCCCTGACTGAGGTTGCCTGCTACGCCAAGCACCAGGAGAGGCCAGGAATAATTAAGCATCTTTCGGAGCAATAAAGTGTCGCAAGCAAATCTCTTTACTCTCATCCAAGGCACAAGGCAAGCTAAAACCACCATAGTGCTGATGACATTGGCCAGGAAAATCCATCCGACGCTGAATGTCGCTCCACCCAAAGGCTCATAGAACCAGGAAATTAATTGAGGAGCAGACTCATAGATTTTAGGACACAGCAATATAAAGAATATGTTGAGACCTATGTTGACACCGATATTTATAAGTTTTATAGCGGCGAAAGTCCATGCTTTCCTTCTGAATCTCAGGAAGGCGAATGGAATATTGGTGAAGGCATCGACCGCTACTGTGACAGCCATCATCATTATATAAGAAGGATGATGGGGAAGTTTAAGCGCGGAGGAGATGGGGGAAAGAAATTCGGCTACGAGAGCGATGAAGAGACATGAAGTTGTGGCTATAGATACAAGACATGTGCAATAGACCTTTTCATAATCCTCCTCTTTGCTTGCATAACGGAAAAATCCTGTCTCCATGCCGTAGTTGAGCACTACTATGACTACTGCGACGATGGCATATAGATAACTAACTATGCCGTATTCGTCCAGAGGGAACGCATATGTATATAGAGGCACGAGTCCCCAGTTAAGGAATCTGCCTATTATGCTGCTCAGTCCGTAGACTGCAGTGTCTTTTACGAGTGATTTAATACCTGCCATAATTCACTAAAACGCATAATTGATAATGCATAATTCATAATCGGGAGAAATCTTCATAATTAATAATTATGCATTATGAATTAATCGAAGAGGGAGGCTTCCTTGTTTTGTGGGTAGCGGCCGAGATGTCGGAAAGCAAGTTCGCTCACTTCGCGCCCTCTTGGAGTGCGCTTAAGGAAACCTTCCTTGATAAGGAATGGCTCATAGACTTCCTCTATAGTGCCGCTGTCCTCGCCAAGAGCAGTGGCGATGGTGGTCAGGCCGACGGGTCCCCCTCCGAATTTATCGATGATCGTAGTCAGGATCCTGTTGTCGATCTCGTCGAGTCCGTGAGTGTCGATGTTCAGTGCCTCCAGCGACATTTTTGCGGTAGGGAGGTCGATAGTGCCGTTGCCTCTCACCATAGCGAAGTCGCGGACGCGACGCAGAAGGGCATTGGCAATTCGCGGAGTGCCGCGGCTGCGGAGCGCGATCTCAAGCGCGGCATCTTCCATTATGTCGGTGTTGAGCAGCCGCGCAGACCTCTTGACGATGCTTCGAAGCACTTCATGATCGTAATATTCAAGATGACAGTTTATGCCGAAGCGTGCGCGGAGAGGGGCTGTCAGCAGACCGCTTCTGGTGGTGGCTCCGATAAGCGTGAAGGGTGATATGGTGAGCTGCACGGACTTTGCCCCGGGTCCTTTATCCAGAAGGATGTCTATGCGGTAGTCCTCCATAGCGGAATAAAGATATTCCTCCACAATCGGATGCAGGCGGTGTATCTCATCGATAAACAGCACGTCGTGTGGCTCCAGGCTCATCAGGATTCCGGCAAGGTCTCCGGGTTTGTCGAGCACAGGACCGCTTGTCACCTTGAATCCGACGTTCAGCTCATTTGCCACAATATTGCTCAGAGTGGTCTTTCCAAGTCCCGGAGGGCCGTGCAGCAGGGTGTGGTCGAGAGCTTCTCCGCGCATGCGGGCCGCCTGCACGAAGACACGCAGGTTTGCCACAATCTTCTCCTGGCCGCTGAAGTCATCGAAACTCAGCGGCCGGAGAGCCTTCTCTATGTCGCGGTCGCTTCCCTTGGGAGTGGTCTGGCTTCCGTGTATGTCGAATTCGGGCATTTCTTTTATTACAGTTTCGCAAACCTCGACTTAATGGTCATGAGGTCATGGGGTTATAAGAAAGGATGATTAGTCCTTCACTGTGATGAGATAGTAGTTTTTCTTGCCTCTTTGTGCAAGAATATATTTATTACCGAGCAGATGGTCTTTGCCGATGACGGCCGTAGGATCGGTAAGTTTTTCCTTGTTGATGCTGACACCATTGCCCTGAATCATCTTTCGAGCTTCACCCTTTGAGGGGAAGACTGCTGTCTTTTCAGCAAGGAAATCAAGCACCGGAACACCGGCTTCGATATCGGCACGTGCTACTTCAAACCGAGGAACTCCTTCGAATATGTCAAGAAGTGTCTGCTCGTCGAGAGCGTGAAGTTCGTCTACAGCGCTGTTGCTGAAAAGAATCTTGCTGGCTGAGACTGCGGCGTCGTATGCTTCGCGGCCATGAACCATCACAGTGACTTCTTCAGCGAGCTTTTTCTGCAAAGGACGCAGACCGGGATCTTTTGCGTGTTCAGCAGCGAGAGCTTCGATCTCTTCTTTTGTGAGGAATGTGAAGATCTTGAGATATTTCTCCGCATCAGCATCTCCGACGTTGAGCCAGAACTGATAGAATTTGTAGGGAGATGTGTATCGCGCGTCGAGCCATATATTGCCGCTCTCGGTCTTGCCAAACTTTCCGCCGTCGGCCTTTGTGATAAGCGGACAGGTAAGGGCGAATACCTCACCGCCCAGCTTGCGGCGGATCAGTTCTCCGCCGGTTGTGATGTTGCCCCATTGGTCAGACCCTCCGAGCTGGAGTTTGCATCCCTTTGTCTCATAAAGGTGAAGGAAATCGTAGCCCTGGAGAAGCTGGTAGGTGAATTCAGTGAAGCTGAGCCCGTCGCGCGCCTCGCCGTTGAGGCGTTTTTGAACAGACTCTTTGGCCATCATATAGTTGACTGTTATGTGCTTTCCTATCTCACGTGCGAAGTCGAGGAATGAGAATTCCTTCATCCAGTCATAGTTGTTGACGAGTTCGGCTTTGTTTGGCGCGTCGCTTTCGAAGTCGAGGAATCTTGAGAGCTGAGCCTTGATCGCTTCCTGATTGTGGCGGAGGGTGGCTTCATCAAGGAGATTGCGTTCGGCACTCTTGCCAGAGGGGTCGCCGATCATGCCGGTCGCACCTCCTACAAGGGCAATAGGCTTATGTCCGCAGCGTTGTAGATGACGAAGCATCATGACGCCGCACAGGTGCCCGATATGAAGGGAATCAGCTGTGGGGTCGATGCCGAGGTAAGCTGTGGTCATCTCTTTATTTAGTTGCTCTTCTGTGCCGGGCATCATGGTGTGGATCATGCCGCGCCAGGTAAGTTCTTCTACGAAATTCTTGTCCATTGGTATTTGTTGTTGATTTGTTTCTTAAAAGTTGTCCGTTAATCGTTGCCGGTCAGGATATATTTCTCAATAACTGTTCCCACAGCTTTGAGAGTCTCCTTTGAAATGGTGTGCATATTGTCGGAAGAGGTGTGCCATCCGCTGTAGAACCCTTCGCCTTCACGGTAGTCGATGATGTCGATTGCCGGGATGCCTCCTTTTATCAGCTCCACGTGATCGTCATTGATGGCTGATCCCATTTTGTTGACAAACATGTTGTCATAGCCAAGAGAGTGTGCTATCGCCCAAATTTTATCCGCAAGGATCGGATTGGCGAGTTGGGAAAAATATTCTCTCATGAAAGTGGCGTCATGAGCCCCTACCATGTCAAGGAGGATTGCAGAAGAGGGCATATATCCCTCATAAATTGGATTTTCCACAAAATATCTCGCCCCCATGGCCCAGCTTTCATCATTGTTTTCCTCGCCCCAGTCTTCTGCGTCACAAAGCAGAATGTCGATGCCGGTGCCCTCAGATTCTTGTGAGAATACTCGTGCAAGTTCAAGAATCACTCCGGTGCCGCTTGCTCCGTCATTGGCGCCGTCAACCGGATTTTTACGTTTTTCGGGGTCGGGATCCTGATCTGCCCAAGGGCGGCAGTCCCAGTGCGCCAAAAGAAGGACACGTTTTTCTGCATCAGGATTGACACGTGCGAATATATTGCGCATCGGTATACGTGTACCGTCGAAAGTAGTTAATGTCGACTTCTGCTCGGTGACTTCGGCTCCAAAGCTCTTCAGTTTTTCCGTAAGCCAGTCGCCGCAAAGTCGGTGAGCCTCTGTTCCGGGTACTCGTGGCCCGAATTCAACTTGCGTCTCGATATATGAATAAGCACTGTCGGGAGAAAATCTAAGATTGGCATTTTCGTCAGTGTCAGACCGGTGCTCTACGTTGTCGGAAGTTCGTTCTTTGGCTGCACCGCATGAGAAAAATATAGTCATCAATACAGCTGAAAAAGCAATCATCCTTATGATAAAGTTCCTTTTCATTTCAATTACTTGTAGATTTCTTCCAAGTCGATTGTATGGAAGGTGTCCTAAAGCGCAAAATTAATAAAAAAATCGCGAATATGCAAAAAAGAAAAGAGGTCGACTCACGTCGACCTAATTCCTTTAATTCAAACAACAATAACAACTTTTTTTCAGAACGCTTATAGCAATTAAACTAATCAATCTAATCAAATTCGGTGTAACTCGCGGTTGCGTTCTGACTTTCTGTCTTTGCATCCCGTCTGTCTGTCCGAGTTACGCTATTTAAACACGCCTGAAAGGCTGAATGTTCATTTGAATTTATGATAATGTAGGGTATTAACTATTATTTAACATCTGTAATATTTCTGCAACAAATACAGACCTGATTATTTATTGAGGCGAGCCTGTATTTCAGCGGTTTCCTTCTCATAACCCGGTTTGCCGAGAAGTGCGAACATGTTTTTCTTGTAAGCTTCCACGCCGGGCTGGTTGAACGGGTTGACGCCGAGCATATAGCCTGAGATGCCGCAAGCTTTCTCGAAGAAGTAGATGAGTGCGCCGAGAGTGTACTCGTCGAGTTTGTTGATTTCGATCTTGATATTGGGCACACCTCCGTCTACGTGAGCGAGCATTGTCCCGAGCTCGGCCATCTTGTTGACATCGTCGATCTTCTTTCCTCCGAGGAAGTTCAGTCCGTCGAGGTTCTGGTCATCTGTCGGGATATATTTGTGAAGAAGCGGTTCCTTGACAGAAATCACAGTCTCGAAAATGGTGCGTTCGCCATCCTGGATCCACTGACCCATAGAGTGAAGGTCGGTAGTAAAGTCGACAGCTGCCGGGAAGATGCCCTTGCCGTCTTTGCCTTCGCTTTCGCCGTAGAGCTGCTTCCACCATTCTGCAAAGTAGTGGAGTTTAGGATTGAAGTTGGCGAGTATTTCGATCTTCTTGCCGCTCTGATAGAGGGCATTGCGTACGCGAGCGTAGGTCTCGGCAATGTTGTCGTCGCCGGGTTCGGTAGTGTCTTTCTCCATTTCTGCAGCACCGGCCACAAGTTTTGTGATGTCGAAGCCCGCCACTGCGATAGGAAGAAGACCTACCGGAGTGAGAACTGAAAAACGGCCGCCTACGTTGTCTGGTATCACATATGTCTCATATCCTTCCTGAGTGGCAAGCGTGCGGAGGGCTCCTTTCTTTTCGTCTGTGATGGCTACGATTACCTCTTTAGCTGCGTCTTTGCCTATTTGCTCTTCGAGTTGAGCCTTAAGGAGACGGAAGGCAATGGCCGGTTCGGTGGTGGTGCCTGATTTGGAGATTACGACGATACCGAATTTCTTATCCTTAAGGAAGTCTTGAAGTTCAGCGGTGTATTCTTCCCCGATATTCTGGCCTGCATAAAGCACCTTCGCATGCTTTGGTTCGGGATTGTTGATGAAGTCGGCAAAGTTATTGCTGAGTGCGCTTATGACTGCCTTTGCACCAAGGTAGCTGCCTCCGATGCCGATACACACTACATAATCACATTTCTCTTTCAGACGGTCGGCTGTAGCATTGATTTTGCCAAGGAGTTCAGGGTCGGTCTCTGAAGGGAGCTTCACCCATCCGAGGAAATCGTTGCCGGCCGCACGTCCGGTATTTACATCGATTATTGCCTCATTTGCAGCACCTGCATTAGCATTGAATTCCTTTTCAGCAAAATATACTGCATGCTGAATGTCTAAACTAATTGCTTTCATGGTTTTCTATAAATATTAAATATAAATTATTAAAGATTAAATATTTTATGAGAAGGAATCTGCCAGTTCCTTCATGGCCCGGCGCACGTTGACCCCTTCGTAGAGCACGGCATGAACCATGTCAAGGATAGGCATCTCCACTTGCAGGTCGGGGCGCTCGTTGATATCATACATGCATTTTGTGCCGTAATATCCTTCCGCCACCATGCTCATCTCCATTTTTGCCACCTTCACGCTATAGCCCTTGCCGAGCATAGATCCGAAGTTGTGGTTGCGTGAGAATTTGCTGTAAGCGGTCACGAGTAGATCGCCAAGGTAAGCCGACCTGTCAATATCGCGTGGCATAGGCGATATGGTATCTACAAACTTGCGCATTTCCCTGATGGCATTGCTGACGAGCATCGCCATGAAGTTGTCGCCGGCCTTCATGCCGTTGACCATTCCGGCTGCAATGGCGTATACATTCTTGAGGACAGCGGCATATTCTATGCCGTCGACATCGTCGGAAATGATGGTCTTCATCTTGGCAGAAGCGAGTCTGGCGGCGAACTGACGCGCTTTTTCCGTGTCAAGGCATCCAATGGTAAGATAGCTCAGGCGTTCAAGAGCGACCTCTTCAGCGTGACACGGACCTCCGATCACAAGCATGTTGCCACGAGGCACTCCGCATACCTGCTCGAAATAATCCGTGATTATCATGTTGCGGTCAGGCACTATGCCCTTGACTGCCGACACGATGTTCTTGCTTTTGATGTCGATGGTGAGCTTGCTTATTTCAGGAAGGAAATACGGTGAGGGCATCGCCACTACAAGAGTGTCGGCGCCTGATGCCACTTCATTTATATCCGAGGAGAAATCAATCCGGTCTGTATCAAAACTCACATCTGTCAGATATGAAGGATTGTGCCCGTATTTCTTGAATTCCTCGATTTTGTCGTCGCTGCGGAAATACCAGCCTATGCGTTCGCAGTTCTTGAGCAGAAGCTTGGCGAGAGCGGTCGCCCAGCTTCCGCTGCCGAGAACGGCTACTTTCGATATATGGTCAATATTATTATCCATGATTATTTTTCTTCTTCTTTCTCCTCATCGGCTTCTGCCTTCACCTGCTTCTTTTCAGGGCGCATCTGCGGGAAGAAGAGAACTTCCTGAATTGCGGTCTGTCCTGTCATCAGCATTGTGAGTCGGTCCATGCCGATTCCGAGTCCGGATGTGGGAGGCATGCCGTATTCAAGGGCGCGCACAAAGTCATGGTCGATGATCATGGCTTCGTCATCACCCTTGTCGGCAAGGTTCATCTGGTCTACGAAACGTTCATATTGGTCGATCGGATCATTGAGCTCTGAATAAGCATTGCAGAGTTCCTTGCCGTTGACCATAAGCTCGAAGCGCTCGGTAAGCTCGGGATTGTCGCGGTGCTTCTTGGTAAGCGGCGACATCTCGATTGGATAGTCGGTGATGAATGTGGGCTGGATGTATGTGCCCTCGCACTTCTCGCCGAATATCTCGTCGATGAGCTTGCCCTTGCCCCAGCTGTCGTCAACCTCAATGTGCTCCTGCTTGCAGAAGGCACGAAGTTCTTCTTCGGTCTTGCCGGTGATGTCGAAGCCTGTATGCTCCTTGATGGCGTCTGTCATTGTGACGCGGCGGAAAGGAGCCTTGAAGGATACAGTGTTATCGCCTATCTTGACGTCGGTAGTGCCGTTTACATCAAGGCAGATCTTTTCGAGCATGTTCTCCACGAAACGCATCATCCAGTTATAGTCTTTGTATGCCACATACACCTCCATACAGGTGAACTCCGGATTATGGGTGCGGTCCATGCCCTCATTGCGGAAGTCCTTGGCGAATTCATATACGCCGTCGAATCCGCCTACGATAAGGCGCTTGAGGTAAAGCTCGTTGGCTATGCGCAGATAGAGAGGTATGTCAAGCGCGTTGTGATGGGTTATGAAGGGGCGGGCTGCGGCGCCGCCCGGGATTGACTGAAGAATCGGTGTCTCCACTTCCATCAGCCCATTATCATTGAAATACTGACGCATGGAGTTGAATATCTTGTTGCGCTTGAGGAATATCTCTTTGATTCCCGGGTTCACCACCAGGTCAACGTAGCGCTGGCGGTAACGCTGCTCGGGATCAGTGAAAGCGTCGTATGCCTTCCCGTCTTTCATCTTCACCATAGGAAGCGGACGAAGGCTCTTGCTGAGCACTGTGATCTCCTGAGCGTGGATGGAGATTTCTCCTGTCTGGGTGCGGAAAACGTATCCTTTCACCCCGATGAAGTCACCTATGTCAAGGAGTTTCTTGAATACTACATTATACATGTCTTTATCCTCACCGGGGCAGAGGTCGTCACGGCTGACATATACCTGAATTCTGCCTTCGGCATCCTGAAGGCTCACAAAAGATGCCTTTCCCATGATGCGGCGGCTCATGATGCGGCCGGCAACGCACACTTCGCGACGTTCCGGGGCGTCATCCTTAAAGTTTTCCTTGATTTCCTCACTGTGACCTGTCACAACGTATTCCGCTGCCGGGTAGGGCTCGATGCCGCGTTCGCGGAGAGCCTGCATACTGTTGCGTCTTACGATTTCCTGTTCGCTCAGTTCCTGATTTGCCATTATATTGAGTTTAAGTTATTTAAGTTTGGGAGTTTAAATGTTTGGCGGTTTAGATTATTTGAATGTGAGAGTCTCAGAGATAAGATAGACATGCTAATGAACTAAACCTTTAAACTATTAAACCGTTAAACCTTGACTTTAGCTTGCTGAAGTCGAATTATTATCAACTTGCAAATTTAACGAAAAAAATCCATATTCACTCAATTTTAAGAGTGAATAATGACTTTTGTGGAGTTTACGAATTGAATCACTTTTACTTTTTATAACAATCATCCGAAAATTGTTATTAGATTAGATGTGTTATAAATCTTATAAGAAGTATAAATCTTATAAAATCTGACTGATGGAAATAAAAATACAAGATATGGAGGACTTGCCGCGTGCTGCGGCTAAGCTTCTTGACGCGATAGGGGATAGGCGTATTGTAGCGCTACAAGGAAAGATGGGAGCAGGGAAGACAACGCTTGTGGCTGAAATGATGCGCTTGCTGAAGATGGATGACGAGGCTTCATCACCGACATTCGCCATCGCCAATGAGTATCATTCTTCCGAAACGGGGCAGACTGTATATCATTTTGATTTCTACCGGCTCGAATCTTCGGCGGAAGCTTATGATATAGGAATTGAAGACTATTGGGACAGTGGCAATCTCTGCCTGATGGAGTGGACTGAGAATATCAAGGATATTCTTCCGGATGATACCCTTTTTGTAGAGATCGAAGAGCAACCCGACCGTACGAGGCTCGTAAGTATTAAATAATAAGTATTGTGAATTTGGAATGAGGCTGATACATTTGGATGAAGTGGATTCCACCAATGCTTATATCATGCGGGAAGTTGCAAATCTGGATGCCCCGGTAATGGTTTTAGCGCATACTCAGACGGCGGGACAAGGACAGCGAGGCAATTCATGGGAGGCGGAGCCGGGAAAGAACCTTACGTTTTCAATCTTCTATCGTCCGTCTGAATTGCCACCCATGGCTCAATTTTCCATGTCGGAGGCAGTTGCGCTTGCAGTGGTGGATTTCCTTAGAGAATACGGTATTCAAGCTAAAGTGAAATGGCCAAATGACATCTACGTTGGCGACAGGAAAATATGCGGCATTTTGATTCGACATTCCATAATGGGAACAGTTGTTTCTTTTTCAGTGATAGGAGTCGGGATTAATGTGAATCAGACTGAGTTTGCAAGCGATGCTCCGAATCCTGTGTCGATGTGGCAGATCACGGGGGAGGAGTATGATCTTGCATCGCTTGAAAAAGAGATTGCCTCAATAATGGAGAGAAGGCTTGGTTTGATCAGCACGGAGGAGGATCGCAAGACATTGCATAAGGAATTTATGCAATGTCTTTGGCGAGGAGACGGCAACTTGTATCCTTTTGCAGATACTGCTACCAATGAGGATTTTATGGCAAGTATTGAAGAAATCGCACCGCATGGGCCGATAACGCTGCTCCTTGAAGATGGGAGCTTGCGCACCTATGCGTTTAAGGAGGTCACTTTTTTAGCTAAGTAGCTCGCAAAAATTAATGATATGATAAATGCGAGATAATTATGCGACAGGTTGGCCAAAATTAGCCGCAGTTATCATGTCAAGATCTTTTCAAGCTGCTTGAATTACATTATCGTTTAATTTCTGTGTGCTACTTACTTATCTTTTTTGAATTCAAAATAAGGTTAAACAACTTTGATATTGA
>CAMWJD010000005.1 GCA_947174515.1 uncultured Porphyromonadaceae bacterium | reverse complement strand
CCGCAAAATTATCTCGCATTTATCATATCATTAATTTTTGCGAGCTACTTATGAACTGATGCTTTAAACCTTTAAGCTTCTAAACCGGAAATATGATTGAGATAAAAGAAATCGAGCTTGTGCCCTCGGAGCTGAAAAAGTTTGTTCAGCTGCAGATTGACATGTATGAGGATAATCCGTATTTCGTGCCTCCATTGGTGAGCGATGATGTGGATACTCTCAACCCGAAGAAGAATC
This sequence comes from uncultured Porphyromonadaceae bacterium, assembly GCA_947174515.1. Classification (GTDB taxonomy): domain Bacteria; phylum Bacteroidota; class Bacteroidia; order Bacteroidales; family Muribaculaceae; genus Lepagella. The sequence continues at coordinate 30,788 of CAMWJD010000005.1, read as the reverse complement.
CGGCATATGACTTCTGTGATGTGCGTTGCTTCATGGCCTACAAGAACGGGAAGCCGGTGGGACGCATCGCGGGTATCATCAACAACACGCTGAATGAGAAACATGGCGCGAAAGACATACGCTTCGGATTTTTCGATTTCACTGACGAGATAGAAGTGAGCCGTGGTCTATTGGAAAAAATCGAGGAGTGGGGACGTGAACGTGGCTTGAAGCGCATCGTCGGACCATTGGGTTTCACCGATCTTGACTATGAGGGAATGCTCGTGGAAGGCTACGACCAGCTCAGCACTATGGCCACAATCTACAATTATTCCTATTATCCGGAACATATGCATGCCCTTGGCTATGAGAAGGACACCGATTGGGTGGAGTTCCTGATGGAAGTTCCGGAAGGGATTCCGGAAAGATACAACCGTATTGCAGATATCGTCAAGCAGAAATTCGGATTGCGGATAGCGAAATTTTCAAGTAAAAAGGAAATAAAGGAGAAATACGGTCGCGCGCTTTTTGAACTGATCAATGAGGCATATGAGAAACTATATCAGTATTCTCCGCTGACCGACAGGCAGATCGAACATTATATCAATCTCTATCTTGGTCTGCTTGACCTGAGTCTGGTAAGCTGCATCGTGGATAGAGATGACAAACTCGTCGGGGTAGGAATCTCGATGCCGTCGATGAGCCGCGCATTGCAGAAATCGAAAGGGAAGATGCTCCCGTTTGGATGGTGGCACTTGCTGAAGGGCCTTAAAGGGAAAAATGACCGTGTGGATCTGATGCTTGTAGCCGTGAAGCCTGAGTTTCAAGGAAAAGGCGTGAACGCGTTGCTTTTTCAAGATCTGATCCCATCTTATATAGCGCATGGGTTCAAGTATGCAGAGTCAAATCCAGAGCTTGAGAGCAATAATAAGGTGCAGACACAGTGGGATGCATTCCCCAATAAGCAGCATAAGCGGAGACGCAGCTATACTAAGGAGATCGAATAATTCAATTTTCGCATGCGAAAATTGAAGTTTAGGAGAGTTAAGACGCTTATGTTGTTTATATAGTTTAGTTTATGAAGTTTATATTGTTTATGAAGTTTATATAGTTTATGAAGTTTATGTAGTTTATGAAGTTTATATTGTTTATGTAGTTTATATAGTTTATGAAGTTTATGTAGTTTATGAAGTTTATGTAGTTTAGTTTATGAGTGTAATCACAGATAAACTAAACCATTTAAACCAATTAAACCTTTTAAACCTTTTAAACCTTTTAAACCTTTTAAACCTTTTAAACCTTTTAAACCTTTTAAACAAATTAAACCATTTAAACCATATAAACCTTTTAAACAAACTAAACCATATAAACCATATAAACCTTTTAAACAAATTAAACCATATGGTTATGGAGAGCGCGGAAGAAGTGAAGCCGTATAATGATAAGGAGGCAAAGGGGAAACAGGTAGGTGAGATGTTTGACTCCATCGCTCCGGCATATGACTTCATGAATCGAATGATGACCGGTGGGTTGCACGTCAGATGGCGTAATAAGGCACTAAAGATGGCGGCTGCAATGTTACATGAAGGGGAGCCGAAAATGGCGCTTGACGTGGCTTGTGGCACAGGGGATGTTTCATTCCGTCTGCATGAACTTTTCCCCAAGGCCCACATCACCGGACTCGACCTGTCGGCAGGAATGTTGAAGATGGCGAAGGAAAAATTACTTCAGATGGATTCTGAAGTTCAGAATCATATCACATTCCTGGAGGGAGATTGCCTGAAGATGCCATTCCCGGATGACACATTCAATCTGGTGACAGTAGCATATGGCGTGAGAAACTTCGAACATCTTGAGTCGGGCTACCGTGAGATGCGCCGAGTGATGAAACCCGGAGGAGTAATCTGCGTGATAGAGCTTTCAGAACCTGCGAATGCCCCTATCAAAAGCCTTTACCGGCTCTATTCGCGTAATGTGATTCCTTTTATAGGGCGGATGGTGTCGCATGACACCCGCGCTTATTCATATTTGCCTGAATCAATAGCGGCGTGTCCGCAAAGAGAGAAGATGACCGCATTGATGGAAAAGGCGGGATTCATGGATGTCACGTTTAAGTCACTGACTTTGGGAGTAATAACGATTTATTTGGGGAAGAAGCCCGCTAAAGGGGGGACTACACACGAACAAAATGAATAGAAAGGATTTTGAGATAATGGCTCCGGTAGGGAGCTGGGAGTCGCTCGCGGCTGCACTTCAAGCCGGCACGGATGCAGTGTATTTCGGCATCGAGGGCCTCAATATGCGCTCCCGGTCGAGCGCCAATTTCACGGCAGATGACATGGATGAGATAGTCAGACGCTGCTCGGAAAAGGGAGTAAAGACATATCTGACAGTCAATACCGTCATCTATGACAATGACATGGATCTCCTCCACAAGATAATAGACCGCGCTCATCGCGCGCGCATTTCCGCCATCATAGCTTCTGACATGGCCGCCATACTCTATGCGCGCAGCATTGGCCAGGAGGTGCATATCTCTACGCAAGTTAATGTCACCAACATTGAGGCGGTGCGTTTCTACGCGCAGTTTGCCGATGTCATGGTGTTGGCTCGTGAGCTTAATCTTGATCAGGTGAAAGCAATACATGAAGCCATTGAGAAAGATGGATTGAACGGGCCGAACGGTAAGCCAATCAGGCTGGAGATGTTTTGCCACGGAGCGCTCTGTATGGCAGTGAGCGGAAAATGCTATCTATCACTGCATGAGATGAACTCCGCGGCCAACCGGGGCGCCTGCACCCAGATATGCCGACGTTCCTATACAGTGACCGACAAGGAGACCGGCGACCAGCTTGAGGTTGACAATCAATATATAATGAGTCCGAAAGACCTTAAAACCATTCATTTCCTCAATAAGATGGTGGATGCAGGAGTGCGCGTGTTCAAGATCGAGGGGCGTGCGAGGGGTCCGGAATATGTGAAAGAAGTGGTGGAATGTTATTCGGAGGCTCTTGATGCAATCTGCAAAGGGGAATTCAGTGATGAAAAGCTTCAGGGCTGGGAAGCCCGATTGGCAAAGATATTCAACCGGGGATATTGGAATGGCTATTACCTGGGTCAGCGTCTTGGCGAATGGAGCGGAAAATATGGAAGCAGCAGCACCAGGGTGAAGGAATATGTGGCAAAGGGAGTCAGGTATTTCGACAAGCTTGGAGTAGGGGAGTTTCAGATGGAAAGCGGCGTACTTCGGCCCGGAGATGAAGTGATCGTGACAGGGCCGACTACCGGAGCCCTTATATTTAAGGTAGAAGAGCTCAGGCTTACCACCGACCCGGTGGCAGAAGTGAAGAAGGGAGACAGGTTCTCGCTTCCTGTGCCGGCAAAAATACGGGCATCTGATCGCCTTTATCTTTGGAGGGAGAAATCATGATGCGTGTCGCGTTTTGCGTAGCGCTAAACACCCAAAGACAAACCTGTCGCGCATCTGAAGTGCTTGAGAGTAGTTTTTAAACATTTAAAACGATTGAGTGTTGTAATGGTAATGATGTATAATTTATAAACAGACAAAACTATGAAGACAATCAATCAGCTTGCAGTAGGCGCCGCCCTTCTCTTTGGCGCAGCCGCACTCTCTTCCTGCTCTGAGGACAAAAACGAAATGATCGGCACATGGACATCTTCAACTCCTGAAGTGGTGATTCCGGTTATCGAAGGCACTAATTCAGCCACAGCAGTCACGACTTTCGAATTCAGCGAAGGAAGCGAGAAGAGCAATGGCCCCGTAAAGATGACCACAGACTATACAGTTACAGCACCTGACTCTGTCGGCAACCCCATCAATTACACTGTCAAGGCTTCGGTAGAAGGCAAATGGGTCCGCGAAGAAAAGGGTGACGATGACTATTATCTTTCTTTTGACCAGAATACTCTTGACGTGGCAGCGGTAGACGCTCCTGACGGACTGGGGGCAGTGACCTCAAGCTTCCTTGGCAGCTTGGCTCAGTATCAGAAGATCGAAGACGTAGAAGTCACTGATGATGGCAGTGTATTAAGCTTTGAGCTTGACAATCAGGTGGCTAATCATGACAAGAAAGTCAGCTTCACTAAAGTTAAATGAGGCTTGAGGCTTCAGTCTTGAGTCTTAAGTTTTGAGTTTTGAGGCTTTAGGCTTTAGAATAAAAAATCCGGTTCTCTTTTATGGAGAATCGGATTTTTTATGTTGTCAGACGGGTCGGATAAGTCTGACGGGAGGAACTTGTCGGAGACGCGTCAGTATTTGGGTTGGATATTATGAAATACCGGTTTCATGATGAAGGAGAAGGAGTAGTCGCCGTAAGGAAGCATGTATTCACTGCGCGGAACGGCACCCCAGCTGTTGACACACCCGAGTCCCATCTGAGCCTTGTCGATGCAGATATTTGTGAAATCCGATTTCTTGACAAGGCTGCCATGGCGCTGCCTCTTCACGGGATAGTCGTCAAGACTGTCGACGCTATAGTTGAGAGCGGAGATTGAGAATGGCTGCATAGCTGTGAATTCAAGGCCATTTCCAGATGCATTGAGCTGTTTCCAATAGCGCACGTCGGTCTTGGTGCCTGTCTCCTGCGGACGGATGTATGGATAGAACTGATCAGCAACCTTCTGATTGTAGAGGCCGAGGAAAGCGGAATTATTTCGGTCGGCGTAGTTCTCTCCGGGACCACGGCCATAATATTCGATAGCGTCAAAAGACTCAGGCATCTGCATCTGCATACCGAAACGGAAGAGATTGCTGACTTCAGCTCCTTCCATAGCTTTAAAGTTTTCAATTACAGTAACCTCTCCATTTCCCGTGATTAAGTAGCTCAATTCCAAACTCCCCTTTACTCCGGGCATATCGTATTTTGCATCTACCCTCACGACGCCATCTTTCTCATTATAATCAAGAGACGTCAGTTTAATCTCCGGCTTTCGCCATGCTTCATATTTGCGCTGCAGTCCTGCTCCGAAATCATTGTCGGTAGGCGCACGCCAGAAATTGGGGGTCAGCTGCCCACCCTCAGCAAGCAAATCCATTCCATCAATATCATATTTGGTCATGAAACCTGAATGGCGGTTAAACTCCATCTGGAAATCCACTCCCTTTATCTTGAGGAAATTTACATGATTGTCAATGACTTTCGGAGCAGCAAAATCAGTATTCTTCCCGGTAACTGCAGCTATATCGGAAGCGTGATAGGATTCAGGCATGAATATCGGAAGCTGGCTCCTGGCCACTGCATATCCGGCGGGAAGCAGCCCATCGGTTTCCTTCAGAGTATAATCCACGTTGAGAAGCCATTCGCCTTGTTCAGATATTTTTCCATACGGGACAACGACCTGAGCGGTCTCGCCGGGAGCCACGTCAAGATCAGAGATGCTGCCGGCACGGACAGGCTTTCCGTTGTGGAGGAGAGTCCAATTGAGGTTAAGGTCGGAAAGGTCGCGGAAAAAGTTTTCGTTATATACGTTGAACGTTCCGTTCTTGACATCGGCAGGAGTGGTCCAGACGTTCTGGTAGAAGTAGCGCACTTCTTCCGCATGCGGGTTAGGAACTCGGTCGGGGCTTACGACACCGTTGATGCAGAAATTATTGTCGCTGGCATCATATTTATTGAAATCGCCGCCGTAGGCGAAATATTCCGCACCCGACTCATCTTTCATGCGGATCCCCTGGTCGACGAAATCCCATATGAAACCACCCTGGAGATTAGGATATTTACGTATCAGGTCCCAGTATTCCTTGAAGCCTCCCATCGAGTTTCCCATCGCATGAGCGTATTCGCACTGAATAAGAGGCTTTTTGCTATCCGCGTCCTCTCCCCATTCTTCCATTCCTTTATAACCATAATACATAGGGCAGAATATATCGGACTTCCCATCCTTATGAGCCTGCTCATACTGTACGGCACGAGAGGGGTCGAAAGCTTTCACCCATTCGTAGGCATCCTCAAAGTTGGGCCCATAGCCCGCTTCGTTGCCGAGACTCCAGAAAATCACGGAAGGATGATTGAAGTTTCTGATCACGTTGCGCTGATTTCTTTCAATATGCGCTTTATGGTAGGCCGGATCTTTAGCAAGCGTATGCTCGCGATAGCCCATACCGTGGCTCTCGACGTTTGCTTCAGCCACAACATAAAGGCCATACCGGTCGCAAAGTTCATACCAAAGTTCATCATCGGGATAATGACATGTGCGGACTGCATTCATGTTGAGCTTCTTCATGAGCTGCACATCCTGAAGCATGCGCTCCGGACTGACCACATATCCGCCGTCGGGGTCAAGTTCATGACGGTCAGCCCCCTTGAACAGCACAGGCTTGCCATTAACAAGAATCTGATCTCCTTTGAGCTCGATCTTCCGGAAACCGACAGTCACGGGCACCACTTCATCGCTTCCTTCCATTGCGGCCGTGAGAGTATAGAGATATGGAGTCTCTGCAGTCCACTTTTCGGGGTTTGCAACTGTCATTGAGGTCTTGCCAGACTTTGACGCAGTGCCTTTGGCCACAGTATTTCCCTCGGCATCGGTGAGAGTAAGGGTCACGGGCTTGCGGGAAGTCAGAGTCAGGTCTATATCGAGAACGCCGTCGACATAGTTGTTTGTAAGATCAGGAGTGACACGGATATCGGCAATACGGTTTTTATCCCGAGCGAAGAGATAGCAGTCGCGGCCCACTCCGGATAGGCGCCAGAAATCCTGATCTTCGAGATAAGAGCCGTCGCACCAGCGGAAAACCTGGAAACAGATTAGATTATCCTTTCCGGGGACAAGGAAGGGGGTTAGATTGAACTCAGCCTCAAGTTTGCTATCCTCGCTATAACCGACAAATTTACCGTTGACCCATAGATAGATATTAGATGTGACGGATCCGAAATGAGCGAATATTTCTTTTCCTTTCCATGAGGCAGGCACCAATATCTCGCGCCGATATGTGCCGACGTGGTTCTCCTGTATGGGGACGTTTGGAGGATCATTCTTGAAAAATCGGTCCCAAGGATATGATATATTGGTGTAAACAGGGTCGCCATATCCATTTAGCTCCCAACAACCGGGCACCTTTATGGAATCCCAACCCTTATCATTGAAGTCTTTCTTCCAGAAATCAACGGGACGTGAAGACGCGTCGTTGACCCAGTTAAATTTCCAAATTCCGTTAAGCGACAGATAGTTTGCAGAATTCTTTCGGTCAAGTTTAGAAATGCCATTCTCACCCTTATTGAATGCAAATGCTTCGGAGCGCATCGGAGCGCGGTTTACGGCGTTGACTTCGGGATCAAGCCACTCCTTGAAGGTCTGGGCACACAGAGGCACGGCCACGAGGGAGAGGACAGCAGAAAATATTGTCTTTTTCATGATATCAGGATGAAAGGATTGGGAATTATTCTTAATTTAGAATTTAGAATTTAGAATTTAGAATTATTCTTAATTGAGAATTGAGAATTGAGAATTGAGAATTATTCTTAATTGAGAATGGAGAATGGAGAATTGAGAATTGTTCTTAATTGAGAATGGTGAAATTGAAAAATTGAGAAATGAAAATTGAGAAATGTCCGATAAATATTTCTCAATTCTCAATTTCTCAATTCTCAATTATCCTAAATTCTAAATTCCAAATTAGACTGTAAGAATTTCTTTCTCCTTAGTGGCAAAAATCTCATCAATTTTCTTGAGATATTTATCGTGAAGTTTCTGAACATTTCCTTCAGCATCCTTTTCAATGTCTTCGCTGAGACCTTGCTTGATTTCCTTTTTCAACCCGTCGATAGCCTCGCGACGAGCGTTACGGACAGATACTTTTGCATTTTCAGCCTCTGCCTTGCACTGCTTCACGAGTTGCTTACGACGGTCTTCAGTGAGTGGGGGTATGCAGAGACGTATCACCTCACCGTTATTTTCAGGAGTGACACCGAGATCTGAATCAATTATGGCCTTCTCAATGACGCGGAACATTGATTTCTCCCACGGAGTGATAGCGATGGTGCGCGCATCCGGAACAGAGACATTCGCAACATTTGAGATTGGAGCCAGGCTGCCATAATAGTCGACGCGTATACCGTCGAGGAGTTTCGCAGATGCCTTTCCGGCGCGGATGCGTGCCAGGGTCTCTTCCAGATAGTCGGCTGCGAGTTCCATCGACTCCCGGGCATTGTCGAGATATTCTTTTACTTCCATAATATATTGAATTTATTTGTTTTCAAGGTAATTTTTTTCATTATGAATCATTCAATAGACGAGGGTGCCGACATTGTCGCCTTGCATCATCTTGAGCAGGTTGCCTTCCTTATCCATATTGAATACGTAAATGGGCATGTTGTTTTCCTTGCAGAGTGCGGTTGCCGTGAGATCCATCACCTTCAGACCCATAGATATTACAGCATCGTAGGTGATCTTGTCAAATTTAGTGGCTTTGGGATCTTTCTCCGGATCGGCAGTATAGACGCCGTCGACACGTGTACCCTTCAGCATCACGTCTGCCTCGATCTCGATCGCGCGAAGTGCAGAACCCGTATCGGTGGTGAAGAAAGGCTGCCCGGTGCCGCAGCTCATGATGGCCACTTTCCCATGCTTCATAGCGCCGATCGCCTCCCATTTGCTGTAGGGCTTGCCGATGGGAAACATTGGAATAGCAGTAAACACCTGAGCGGGCTGTCCCAGAGATTCAAGAGCCGAAGAGAGGGCAAGCGAGTTGATCACGGTGGCAAGCATACCCATCTGATCGCCTTTCACACGATCGAAACCTTTCGATGCACCGGATAATCCACGGAAAATGTTGCCTCCACCAATTACTATTCCAATTTCAACGCCGGCTTGAGCTATCTCTTTGATCTGGCGAGCATAAGCCTCAAGTCTGTCGCGGTCTATGCCGTATCCCTGCGCTCCCATCAGAGACTCTCCGGAGAGCTTCAGAAGTATTCTTTTGTATTCCATGTAAGATTTATTTTGCCTGCGTCGGCTTATCGCCGGCACACTGTTTTATGATAGACACAAAGTTATTAAAAAATTCCTTACTTCCCAAATCAACTCTCGATTTTTTTTATTAACTTTGCATAAAATCATAAGTATATTCCTCATCAAATGGAATATAAGTAGCTCACAGAAATTAAACGATAATGTAAATCAAGTAGCTTGAAAAGATCTTGACATGATAACTGCGGCTAATTTTGGCCATCTTGGCTTTGTCGCTCAGTCGCTTAGCTCGCTAAGCTCCTTCCATCCGCAGCCAACCTGTCGCAAAATTATCTCGCATTTATCATATCATTAATTTTTGCGAGCTACTTACCTAAAAAATTTCTTTATTACATATGACACAGCTGACCATAAATATTGAGGATAAATCAATACTTCCACATTTAAAAAAAATACTAAATGCTCTTGAAGGTGTTTCCATAGCCAAGCCCACAAGAACGAAAAAAAGTGGAATAGAAGAAGCTATGGATGATGTGAAAGCGGGACGAGTTAAACGATTCGAATCAATGGAGGAACTTTTTAAAGATCTCGGTATATGAAATATATCATAAACCGAACCAATAAATTCAAGAAATCCGTCAAGAAATGCCAGAAGCGCGGACTGAATATGAATTTATTGAAGGAAATCCTTCTTGAATTAGAAAAAACCGGTAAAGTTTCTGAAAAATATAGACCTCATAAACTTGTAGGAAAGCATATTGGCAAATGGGAATGTCACATTGAACCTGATTGGCTATTAGTATGGGAGCAAAATGATTTTGAACTAATTTTACTTTTGATTGATACAGGCAGTCATTCTGACATCTTCAAATAATTAAACTGCCAAGTAACTTATAGACTTTTATTATCATGAAACTTAGAACATATGTCTTTGGTGTTTTGGGAGGCGGAGCATTGGCGACTTCGGCCGCTACCGTGAGCAGTCCCGACGGACGGCTTGTACTGACTACTTCACTCTCGCCGGAGGGAAGTCCGCTTTATTCAGTAAATTATGATGGGAAAGCGATTCTTCTTGACTCGCCGCTCGGATTTATTTCCAATGTCGGAGATTTTTCCAAAGATCTGACCCTTTTAAAAGAAAAGACAGGAACAGTCGAAAAATCCTATACTCAGACAAAAATCAAGAAAAGCCACATCGACTGGACCGCAAATACACTGACCGAAGAATATAATGCAGGCAATGGCTTGAAAATGTCGATTGAATGGCAGGTAGGAAACAATGACCTGGCCTTCCGCTATATAATTCCGGTTGAGAATAAGACACGCAGCATGATAATTGAGAAGGAGGTTTCCGGTTTCAGATTTCCTGATTTCACCACAACCTTCCTCACGCCTCAAAGCGACGCGATGATAGGATGGAAAAGGACCAAGCCCTCGTATGAGGAGTTCTACAAGGCAGACGCCCCTCTATCGGAAGCCTCCCAATATGGCCACGGCTTCACTTTCCCCGCTCTTTTCCACATAGGAGAAAACGAATGGGCCCTTCTGACAGAGACCGGTGTCGACGGCTACTTCTGCGGAAGCCGTCTCAGCGACAATAATAACGGGGTATTCCAAATCGAATATCCTATGCCGGAAGAAAACAACGGCAACGGAAGTGCGAGTCCGGCAATAAGCCTGCCGGGAAAGACTCCCTGGCGCACCATTACAATCGGCTCCACACTCAAACCTATCGTAGAAACCACTATACCATGGAATCTTGTGGAGCCGCTATATGAAGCTGATTATGAAGTGAATCCGGGACGTGGCACATGGAGCTGGATAATATGGCAAGACAACTCAATGAACTACGACGACCAGATAAAATATATCGACTTTGCCGCCGATATGGGCTATGAACACGTGCTTGTAGATGCATGGTGGGACAAAAACATCGGCAAGGAAGGACTGGAAAAACTTGCAGAGTATGCATCTTCAAAAGGTGTAAATCTCCTTCTGTGGTATTCGTCGTCGGGATGGTGGAATGATATCGAGCAGAGCCCTACAAACATTATGTCGCGACCCATCCCCCGCAAAGCCGAGATGAAATGGCTTGAAAGCATCGGCGTAAAAGGAATAAAAGTAGATTTCTTCGGTGGAGACAAGCAGGAAACCATGCGCCTGTATGAGGATATCCTCAGCGACGCCAACGACCATGGCATAAGCGTAATCTTCCACGGCTGCACAATGCCACGAGGATGGGAACGCATGTATCCTAACTATGTAGGCAGCGAAGCTGTACTTGCCTCCGAAAACCTTGTCTTCGGCCAGGATTTCTGCGACATGGAGGATTTCAATGCCACGCTCCATCCATTCATCCGCAATGCCGCAGGAGTGATGGAATATGGCGGCACAGTGCTTAACAAACGCCTGAATAGAGGCAACGACGGAGGCACGACACGTCGCACTACAGATGCTTTCCAGCTGGCAACGTCAATATTGTTCCAGAATCCTGTACAGAATTTCGCACTCGCCCCCAACAACCTTACTGATGCACCTGCAGATGCAATCGACTTCATGAAAAATGTGCCTACCACATGGGACGATACAGTCTTCATCGAGGGGTATCCGGGGAAATACATAGTGCTGGCTCGCAAGGCAACCAATGGAAAATGGTACATCGCCGGAGTCTCAGCCGATAAGAATCCTCTGAAACTTACTCTTGACCTGCCTATGCTCGCCAAAGGGCAAGAAGTGAAGCTCTACGCAGAAGATGGAAAGACACCACTTGCCGCAAAGACACTAAAGATCAAAGATCCGGGGAAAGTTCAGCTCACTCTCACCAAGAGAGATGGCTTCGTCATCGTGGCAGAATAAAGTTGAGACCCGCGCCTCGGAGGAGGCAACGGGTCTCGGGGGATAGGATGGATTTGGGGAGTAGCCCATAGCAGAGTCGAACTGCTCTTTAGAGAATGAAAATCTCTCGTCCTAACCGATAGACGAATGGGCCAAAAAATCAACTTGCTGAAATATTACTTTGCAGCAGCTGTAAGCTTGTTGATATGAATCTGAAGACCACTGCAGAGGTTGGCAGCTTTATTCTTCGAGATAATGTTCTTACGGCCAAGACGCTGAAGAAGTGCGCTTACCTTGTTAAAAGCAGCCTGAGCTTCTGTTGCATCTTCCATCTTGCGGACCTTACGCACAGCGTTGCGTGCGGTCTTAGCCCAATAACGGTTCTCAAGTCTGCGCTTCTCAGCCTGACGGATTCTTTTAAGTGATGACTTATGATTTGCCATTTCTTTTTTCTATGCTTTATTTTGTTATTTGTAGCCCATAGCAGAGTCGAACTGCTCTTTAGAGAATGAAAATCTCTCGTCCTAACCGATAGACGAATGGGCCTCCTTTCGCAACAGCACCCGACCGACATAAGGCTCGTGCTATTTTGCGACTGCAAAGTTAATGTTCTTTTTTCATTCCACCAAATTTTTAGGCAATTTTTTACTCTTTCCCGATTAATTTTCTTATCTTTGCAGTTGAAAAAGCCTGAAAAATCTAAGTAACATGGAAATTTTCCTCAAGAATCTCAATCAATACGTGCCGGCGCAAGGGGGCGATTCCCCACTCTCTATCTTAGCAACCGGAGCAGTCAATCTCCCTTTCCGGCCGATATGCTGCCGTGTCAACAACAAGACAGAAGACCTTCGTTTTCCCATCTACTCACCAAAACAAGTGGAATACCTCTCAGCCCAGACGGAAACCGGACGCAGGGTGTATATCCGCGCGCTCTGCTTCATGCTTTATAAAGCGGTAAGTGAAATTTTTCCCGAAGGACAGCTGCGCATCGAACATAGCATTTTCCGAGGATATTTCTGCCGCATTTTCGCTCAATGCGGAGACCGATCGGTGCCGGTGGCCGTAAGCCAGCAGCAGATTCGCTCTCTCTACTCCCGGATGAAGCAACTCGCAGATGCCGACCTTGAGTTTGAGCGCCACGAGCGCCTCACGACCGATATTTTGCCGATGCTTCGCCGTCAGCATCTTTTCAGCAAGGTGCTCCTGTTCGAGACCACATCGCAACTATACACCACCTATTATACTCTTGACGGCCTTGCCGACAGCTATTATGGGGCTCTCCCGCCAAGCACCGGCTATGCCACCGTCTTCGCCCTTCATCAATATTCCGACGGATTCATCCTGATGGGGCCCGACCCTCAGGATCCCGACCGCCAGCTCGCTCCGGAAAGGCAGACGAAAATGTTCAAGGCTTTCACCGACTATATGCACTTCAACGAGGTGATCAAGGTGCGCAATGTGGGGGAACTCAATATGTCGGTACGCGAGCGTAAGGTGCGCGATCTCATAAATGTGGCTGAAGCCATGCATGAACGGCAGATCGGACATATCGCCGACGAGATAGTGGCCCGTGGAGCGAAGATAGTGCTTCTCGCCGGCCCCTCGTCATCAGGAAAGACCACAACCTGCAAGCGCCTCGCCGTGCAACTGATGACCTCGCTTGCGACGCCTAAGATGATATCTCTCGACGATTATTTCGTAGACCGCGACAAGACTCCACTTGATGATACGGGCGACTATGACTACGAAAGCCTCCACGCTCTCGACCTCGATCGTCTGAATTCCGATCTGTCTCGCCTCCTGGCCGGAGAAACCGTCAATCTGCCGACCTACAGTTTTGAGTTTGGGAAACGTATTGAAAAAGAGAAACCGCTTAAGATGGAACCTTCCGACGTGCTTATCATCGAAGGTATCCATGGGCTTAATCCGGAATTGCTGTCGTCTGTCGGAGCTTCTTCTATATATAAGGTGTATGTGTCGGCCCTCACCACTCTTGCCATCGATGACCACAACTGGATATCGACAACCGACAATCGCCTGCTCCGCCGCATAGTGCGCGACTACCGCTACCGACACACATCGGCGCTCGACACCATACGCCGATGGCCGTCAGTGCGACGCGGAGAGGAAAAATGGATATTTCCATTCCAGGAAAATGCCGACGCCACCTTCAATTCATCGCTCATTTTCGAGCTTGGCGTGATGAAGGAATATGCAGAGCCGGTACTTCGCCAGGTGCCGCATAATGTGGAGCAGTATGAGACAGCCTATCGTCTGCTGAAGTTTCTGGAATACTTCGATCCTATCCCGGTGGATCAGATACCGCCCACATCTCTGCTCCGCGAATTCCTCGGCGGATCATCGTTCCATTATTGATACCCGATCAGCAACAAATATCTCGCTTTTATCATATCATTAATTTTTGCGAGCTACTTACAAAGATAAAGTAATATATCCGGCACTACAAGAAAGAGGCTGTCTAACAATGAAGTTAAACAGCCTCTGATTAGATTGCTAACGGCTTATCTAAGTCTCTTAAAAGATTTCACAGTTTTACGGTCAAATTTGGCGGAAGTGACGCCCTGTGGCGCAGCCTTGTAGAATGCCTTGCTTGGCATTATTACACGATTGGCGGGCACCATCTTACGGGAAATGACATTAGTAAGTTGCTTGCTTTGCGATTTCTTAGCAGAGCTTTGACCTAAATCAAGTGCAAAGTCATAATCAAAATCATAGATCTTAGTACCCAACAACAAAAGGAATGATGTATCATCTTCTTCGTTTATTGCATTCAAAGTAATCTTATTATCCTTGAATGTTCCCCAATAAGGAGCCGGGATTTCAGAAGCTTCATAACCGCTCATCATATAATAGTTAGCGAGACTCATTATCTGGATGTTGGATCCATTGATAATAATACCGGTGTCAGAAAGAGGGAAATTCACATGATCTTCATCAATCATTTCAAATTGTATGCAGCCGAATTTTGCGAGAGGAATCTGATCAGCGAATACAGCATAAGGATTGGAGATGCGATAAAGACCTTCAAATTCATCACTTTTGTCCACTTGCACCGTCAATTCGATTGGTTCATCTTCCTCATAAAGATATGAAATCAGATAATCCGTAAATACACCATCTTTGGTCACAGTAGTCCAACCGGCAAACGGATCAAATGTAGTGAATGAAAATGAAGTTGATGCAGTGCACTTAGCTTCAGCTTTTCCGTCATTTCCAACATTATATCCTACAGCGACTACAGTGTATTCACCGCTTGAAGGGAATGTAAACGATACATTCTGCGACTTTTCAAGCGTAGAGATAGAATATTCAGTCTGTTCAGGATCTGAAATTTTTTCAATCACTGCATTGACTGCATCTTCGTTAAGTTCACCTTCTACAACCGTATAGTCTACATAAGTAATATCTTTTGAAAAGTCAAATGACACGATAGCATAGTCTTTTCCTTCAATCTCAATCTGGCCTTGCGAACTGACTGACAATGAATATTCATTTGTATCAGCATAGCCATTGAGCTGAAGGAATTCATCTCCTAAGCCAAATTGATACTCCTCATTAAAATAATATAGATTAAGAGTGAAGAGTCCTGTCACCGGATTGAATTTAGTTAAACCTTTATATTTATCGTTTCCGGTATAGGTATAGGTGTCTGATACATATATTTCTCCAAAATCCGGATCAGTAAGGAAAACCTGTGGTTCAACATGTACTATTTTTCCACCATCTTCAGTATATGCAGTCATAAACGTTTCCCAACCGAGATCAGGATTCTCGCTATCCAAGAGCCACTGGAATTCAAATTGGATATCATCCGGATTAGTAGGCACATATCGATAAATTACCTGCACCGGATCTTCAATTTTACCAAAGATCTGCGCGAAATTATAATATCCTGTTCCATTACGCTCTTTTGTTTCCTCACCTACGATGAAAGGAGCCCATTCGGTATAATCTTCCTTGTTGATATTGAGAGTAGTCTGTGTCAGCGCATATTCGTTGCCATATTCAGGATCGATCGTCAGAACGATTGGATAAATATGATTGGGTTGCATTTGAGAAGAATCATAAGTCACCTTTAAGACCGCAAAAGGACTTCCAACTTCAAAAGTCACCTCAGAAGGAAGGTTGATGAGGCCGCCTAACACTCCTGATTCAGCGCAAAAAGAAGCAATCGATACCGTCTGGGAGGGCATTTCAGTTGTAGCATTTCCATTGTCGTCAAGGATGTTGAGATCCGGGCGATAGACTAGAAAATCAAAAGAAGTCTCCTCTTCTGTTACTATCTGAGTATAGGCATTCTTTGCAAAGAATACCCGCTGATTGTCATTAACGGGCCCCGCAGGGATATAAGCGGGGTCGTTTTTGCTATCACAGGAAGAAAATCCTGTTATAGCGATAAGGGCA
Organism: uncultured Porphyromonadaceae bacterium; assembly: GCA_947174515.1. Lineage (GTDB taxonomy): Bacteria > Bacteroidota > Bacteroidia > Bacteroidales > Muribaculaceae > Lepagella. The sequence continues at coordinate 14,621 of CAMWJD010000005.1, read as the reverse complement.
ACAGCGCCAAATGATATATATTTATTGAGTTTCATTAGTCAAAAACATTTTGATTTATTCGTAATCAGCAACTGGAGTCGGCATTGGAGCTGCCGGATTATTGTCGCTTTCATTAATTGCAGGGTTTCCGTTGATTTCTGATTGTGGAAGAGGAATGATGAGAACATTGTCGGTTGGATCGATATAGTACACCCAGTTTGGCTCCCATCCGCCACCTCTACGGTCGATTGGTTTTTTAAGACGAAGAAGATCAAAGGTGGTCAGACCTTCACCCCAAAGCTCGATACGACGTTGACGCCAACATTCATCCTGCACGTTGACACCGCTTCCTGAGAATTTATAGGCAGGATCGCGGTATTCCTGAACAAATGCAGAAAGGATGGATGCACCATCGCCGCCACTCATCGCAGTTGCTTCAGCAAGGATGTAATACATTTCCTCAATACGCATAAGCGGAATGTCGTTCGCATTTGTAGATGTGTCAAGTTCACCATTATATGGAGCGAATTTCACCTGTGTGAAAGCCGGGATTCCACTTGCAGTGCAGAATTCTTGCTGCGCCTGGCTCAGACCTTGGCTGACACCGTCGGAATCAAGAAACCAATTGCGGCGGACATCAGTCTGAGGGATGCTGTTGTAAAGGTCGATGTTACATTTACGCCAAGACCCAACAGAAGCATAACCATAGCAGAGAGATCCCATGTGAGAGGGCCAGTTGATAATTCCAGAAGTCACCACGCGGTCTGTTTCAGCGATGGCGATACCCCACATCCAATTGCTTTCTTCAAGAGAGTTCAGACCGGGGTGCGATGCTGTTTCCTGCGACATTGGTTTTCCTTTGAACGCCTTGATTGCAGCCTTGGCATCATCAGCGGCATCCGCCCACTTGTTCATCACAAGATTTATTCTTGCCCTAAGTCCATAAGCTGTAGCGAGGCTGACAAATCGTTTGGGCTTAGAAGAAAGAATTTTTTCAGGGCCCAGCTCACAAGCTTCAAGAAGCTGAATAGCTTTATTGATATCAGACACAATCAGCTCATAAGTCTTTTCCACAGTAGAACGCTGACATCCGTTAACGGTGGCTTCTTCGGTGTTCTCCTCAGTGATAAGCATCACACCACGCTTGGATTCATTGCCCACATAAGTGAACTGGAATATCTGAGCAAGATTGAAATATGCATTAGCGCGCATTGCATAACTTTGGGCAAGATAGAATTGAAACTCCGGATCCTCAGTCTCCTTGTCAATGACATTAAGAAGATCGTTGCAAGCGTATATCTGTCGGTAATAATGCTCCCAGCCGAGTCTTGAAAGATACGATGAAGGGCTGCAGTCGCTCATCTCGGCATTCGTAGAATACCAGTTATAGCCGGAATCTTCGCTTATCATATCCATACCGCGGCTATCCAGCATCAACATCACGGAAGGGATACCGTAGTCAATATGGTTTTCAACCACTTGCTGAAAAGTAGAGAAGATAGCAGTAATACCGGTGACAGAAGCAAGAGTCATGTTTGGATTGTCAACCTTCACTTGATTTTTCTGTTCTTCGGTCACATACTGATCTTTAGGCTCTGTCTGAAGGTCGTAACATCCAGTCAGTGTCGTCAAGGCCATTGAGCCTAGAATCGAATATATAATATACTTTTTCATTTTTTTCAAAATCTTAAGTGTTAGAACTGAATGCGGATGCCTCCTGCGAATGAGCGGATGGGCGAATAAGTCGAATTGTCTGAGGTAGCATATCCCTGACGAGGATCCAGACCTCTGCGTTTGGCCCAAAGGGCTACGTTTTCTGCAGCTCCATAAATACGCACGGATTCCAATCCGATGCTCTTTGTCCATTTTGCAGGAAGAGTATAGCCGAGGGTGATATTATTAAGCGAAAGGAAATTGCTTGAAATAAACCAGCGGTCAGAAGTAGAATCCGAGTACTGGTCGGCAGCGTTAATTCGCGGCACGTCGGTCACCTGTCCGGGAGTGGTCCACCTATTCAATATGTCTGCATGGTAGTTGATACCATTATTGCTTGATGAGGCATTGTGCATAAGATCCTGATAAGTATAGTCAAGGATTTTTCCTCCGAATTGATAAGCAAATGTCATACTGAAATCAATGCCATAAGCGGATAGTGTGGTACCGAAACCACCGTAAGCCTTCGGAAGAAGAGAACCACTTTTCTTTCTGTTTACGGCAAGGCCCTTATCTTCCTCATTGCCATTATAAACGTCAGACCAATTGGCGTAATTAGCACCGATGATTACATTTCCGTCGGCATCTTTATAATCCATACCGGTATTGAATTCCTGACCGATACCCGCAGCCTTCAGCTCAGGATGATCTTCATAAAACGCGTCGGTGAACTTGGCAGTGTACATAGCCATACCGTTTTCAGGATTCACACCTGCATAGTGAGGAAGGTAAAGCTGATATCGAGACTCACCTTCAGCAAAAATTGACACTCCGCTTATCCACTGGCCATCTTTAATGAGCTCAGCGGGAAGTTTAGTGATTTTGTTGCCAAGAGTTGTGATGTTGCCATTGATACTCCAATTAATATCTTTTGTATTTATGATATTATAGTTGAGTTCCAATTCAATACCGTTATTGCGCATTGAACCGACATTGACAGGCTTGGAAGCATAACCAAGAGATGTTGCAGTCGGTAAGAAGAAGAGCATATCGCTCACCTGACGTTGGTAATATTCAATAGTTCCGTCAAGTTTGCCATTGAAGAAACTGAAGTCGAACCCTACGTTGAAATTGTTAGAAGTCTCCCATGTAATGTCACGGTTACCCTTGAATACGAGAGTTGCGTCGGTCCAAACTCCATTAGCACCGGTCGCTTGATACTGGTCTTGCCATGCATAATAGTAATAGGAAGAGTTACCTGAACCATTCCAGAGGTTATCGTTACCATTCTGACCGAATGAAACCTTAAACTTCAATTGGTCGACAAATGAAATATCCTGCATGAAATTTTCTTTAGCGATGTCCCAGGCTCCCGATACTGAGAAGAAGTTACCCCAGCGGTGTTCAGGCGCGAATCGAGAAGACGCATCTCTACGATAGGATGCTTGCACGAAATATTTCAAATCATAGTTATACTTAGCTCGTCCGAAAATACCTCTTGTGGTATATGAGATGGGAAGGCTGCCTGATCCAATCTTGTTGTCAATTGTGTTTGACACCCACCAGCCATCGGGATCGTATAGATTTTCGCCATATGCATAACCTTCTTCCCTTTCCATATGATAGGATTCATAGCCCACCATAAGATCCATATTGTGAACATCGCCAAAGGTATGGTTATAGTTTGCGAGAGCCTGTAGGTTTATAGAGTAGGTGCGAGTGAACGCCTGCTCAGCCCATCCATCGGAGTTGGCGCTTTGTCCATAAAAAGGATTTCCCATAAGATGAGCCCGATCGTTGCTTACCCAATATCCGGCATTTCCGGTAATGGTGAGGTCGGAAATCGGGTTAATATTGATATACCATTTTCCATCGAAAATGTCACTCATATATTGATCCTTATTATAATAAAGACTACCTACCGGGTTGGCAAGCGACATCCAGTTACGTTTGAATTTTGTTGAATAACGATCACCGTAGTCATATACAGGAAGATTGTAAACTTCATCCATCATGACCGAGCCGTCAGCTTCTCTAACGAACATTGGATATACCGGAGCAATATGATTAGCCAAATAGAATACATTGCCTGAAGAAGTAGCGTAGTCGAGGTCCATATCGCCCGGCATGTTGCTCTTTGTATAAGTATAATTTAGAGTCGTACCGATTTTCAGCCAGGGTTTAGCTTGCCAGTCTACAGACGTACGCGTGCTCAATCGGTTGAAATCAGAATTCTTAATGATACCCGTATCATTAAGGAAGCTTCCGCTTATATAATATTTAAGTTTATCGGAACCTCCGGAAACGCTTACAGTATAATCCTGACGAAGGCCGTTGTGGATAGAATTCTTAGTCCAGTCATCGGGAGTGTAATAGTAAGTTCCATCACTATAGCCGAGAGTAGCATTCGGATTGATTTTTCCATTGCGACCAATCAGGAACTCTCCTACAGGCACAGTATAGATCTGGTAGCCTGTAGCTTTCTGAAGCACTTGAGTTGCAGCAGCCTGCCAAGCGCGTACCGGGTTACCTTTATATGAAGCCAACCCCATATTCTGATTATAGATGCCTTCATACATTAATTCGTAGTATTGGTCAGTGCTATAGAGAACGTTATAGTTTGAAATAGCACGGTCATTAGCACCCCAACGCGCATCTACTGTCACGCGGGCGTTGCCTGCAGAACCACGCTTTGTGGTGATCATCACGACGCCGTTAGCAGCACGTGCACCATACAGAGAGTTTGCCGCAGCATCCTTCAGGACAGTCATGGACTCCACATCAGATGGAGAAATATCAGAAATAGCTCCCTCAAATGGCACTCCATCAAGCACTATCAGAGGGTTGCTTGAGGCATTTATTGAGCCGACGCCACGTATACGCAATTTCGGAGCGCTGCCGGGATGTCCATCAGCAGAAAAAGTCTGCACACCGGAAACTTTACCGGAAAGCACAGATGTCACTGAGCTTGTGAGGGCATCTTGAATTTGATCTGCCTTTACGACTGAAGCAGAACCTGTGTATTCAGATTTCTTAGCAGTTCCATAAGCAACCACAATTACATCGTCAAGCTGATGTGAATCGCTTTGAAGACCGATTCTGAGGTCTTGTCCGATAGCCGTTTCCTGAGAATGCATTCCCACGTAGGAAATCACAAGTTTTGTTGCCGTGGCCGGGATGTTGTTGATGACGAAGTTTCCTTCAAGGTCGGTTGATGTGCCGATTGAGGTCCCTTTCACCAAGACAGTAGCCCCAATCACAGGCTGATCATCACTGACAGAATAGATGTATCCACTTGCCGACCGCTGAGCAAGGGCCGTCGAGATGAATACTGTCATTACTGCCAAAAGTGCGAGCAATCTTTTCATCTTAAAAATTTTTAGTAAAAAATGTTATGTTGTTTGTCAATTGTCTGTCAATTCCGACAAAACAATACGGCTTTGTCTTTTACCTGTTAACACTATAATACGTCATGATAGTGCGATTCACACCGCACTATTCTTTAACATAAAAACACAATTTAGTTAAAAAAGTTTTACATTTATCCTATTTTTTTAAATATTTCTCAAAATTTCTTAAAATTTGGATTGGTTTTTTTAAAATGCGTTGCCAGTTTGTTACCGATTCTTCTGTCAGGAGAATCGTAACAAAAAGATTTTTGGGAAAGAATTATGTCTTTCCATGATTATTGTTAAGCAAACTCAACTTAAAGTGTCATGGATTGAAAGTTGAAGGGTATGATTGTCTGCAACGGGCAACAAATCTGATGGTAAACACACATGATATAATAAAGGACGCTCGATTCGAGCGTCCTTTTATCTTATTGCAGCCCAATCTTTTGATTTCGGGCGCACGAGCCGTGCGTCCCAACTGAAAGACAAAGCCGTATTGTTTTGTTTTGTCGGATCCCAAAAGGATTCTATCGATTACAGGTAAAGAACTCAATTAATTCAATCAAATAATAACCGTATGAGAAAATTGTTTCTAATTTTAGTGACGCTGATTATGTGCAGCTGGACACTGACAGCCCAGAATGTAACGTATCACGGCACAGTGCTTGATGCGGACACCAACGATCCGCTGATCGGCGCTACTGTAATGCCAATTGGTGGCGGGCAGGGAACCGCCACTGACCTGGACGGTAAGTTCACCCTCACTGTTCCTCAAAACGTAACAAAAGCCAAAGTTTCATATGTCGGTTATGAAGAGGAGGTATTCAATCTCCGAAACGATGTGACCGTACATTTGAAAAACAAGAGCACAGCCCTGAACGACGTTGTAGTCGTAGCCTATGGCACCGCAAATAAAGAATCTCTGACAGGTTCCGTAGCCGTGGTAGGAAGCAAGGATATCGAGGATCGTCCTGTTACTTCCGTTACCGCAGCTCTCGAAGGTAACGCTCCCGGTGTGCAGGTAAACAACTCGGTAGGTTATCCGGGTTCATCACCATCGATCCTTATCCGCGGTTACAATACTGTCAATGGTGTAAGCACTCCGCTGTATGTTGTCGACGGTGTGGTATATGAGGGTTCAATCGCTGACCTGAATCCCGCCGATATCGAATCTATGTCAGTGCTTAAAGATGCCGCGTCATCTGCGCTTTACGGTAACCGTGGTGCTAACGGTGTCATCCTTATCACTACTAAAAGAGCCAAGACTGTCGGTAAGGTTGATGTGACTCTGCAGATGCGTCAGGGTATGTACAACCGCGGACTTCCTTTCTATGACCGTCAGGATGCCAACGGCTTCATGCAGACTTTCTTCACCGGTCTTGTCAACAGCCGCATCACGGAAGGCACTTCTCCCGACCTGACTCAGGCTATAGAAGATGTCAGAAACAATTTCTTCACCCTTGCATTCGAGAATGTCTACGGCAAGCCGGCTAACGAACTTTTTGACGCGCAGGGAAAATTCTCCGGAAATCCACTTCCGGGTTACACAGACCTCGACTGGTGGGATGCAGTGTCAAGAAACGGTTACCGTCAGGAATACAACGTCAACGCTACCGGAGCAACAGATAAATTCAATGTCTTCGCATCTGTAGGCTATCTAAAAGAGAACGGATACATGCTCGCTACTGATTTCGAACGTTTCAACGGTAGATTAAACACTACTTTCCAGCCCGTGAAATATTTCAAGATGGGTGTGAATCTGGCTGCTATGTACACAAAGCAGAACCGTGGCATCACATCAAAAGATGACGAGGGATATGTCAACAACCCCTTCCTCGTGCAGGACAAGGCTCCGATATTCCCATATTATGCCCATGATCCCGTGACAGGAGAAATCCTCAAGGATGGAGAAGGCAATAACGTCTGGAACTCCAGCTCTTATCTTGGCAATCAGGGCACCAACGTGGCTTGGACAACTCGTCTTGATAAGAAAGAATCTACATCTAACGTAATCGACGGTTCGGCTTTCGCCACATTCATAATCCCCTATGGCTTCGAACTCACGCTGAGAGGAAATATCCACCGCGATAAGACCAACTACTGGAGATATATGACAAATGAAAATGGTTCAGGCGTCACTCCAAACGGTCGCCTCTACCAGTATGACTATGCTTACGACAGCCATACATTCATGCAGACCCTCACATGGGATCATGACTATGGCATGAACCACGTCGACGTGCTTCTTGATCATGAAAACTATCAATACACAAGTTCGTATCATTCAGTAAACGTACAGAACCAGCTTCTGCCGGGAATATATTCACTGTCTAATTTCTCTACTACCAATCCTGCTTCACAGCAGACTACCCAGATTCGTTCGGAATCATATCTTGGACGTGTAAGATACAACTATGCACAGAAATACTTCGGTGAGGCTTCCATCCGTCGCGACGGTTCGTCCTACTTTGAAAAAGACAACAGATGGGGTACATTTTGGAGTGTAGGTGCAAGCTGGATGATCAACCGGGAAAACTTCATGCATGATGTGGATTGGGTAAACTATCTTAAGCTTCGTGCCGCCTATGGTTCAGTAGGTAATGATGCCTCAGCAGGTGCTTATTCATACTATAACCTCTATCAGATCATCAAGTACAATGATGTGAACTCACTTGTTCCTATCCAGTTGGCTGCACAGAATTTGAAATGGGAGGCTACACGCACATTCGATGTTGCCCTTGAAGGCTCACTCTTCAATGACCGTTTCAACTTCAGTGTAGGCTACTTCAACAAGCGCAATACTGACCTTATATTCAACGTAACTCAGCCCCTTTCAGGCGGTACGATGTCTGACGAAGGTGCCAACCCTCATGCCATGATGAATATCGGCACAATGCAGAACGTCGGTTGGGAACTTCAGTTTGGAGTGGACATCATCCGCAACAAAGACTTCAAGTGGGACTTCAGTGTTGATGCCACTTTCAATAAGAACAAGATCATCAAGCTTCCGGAAGGTCATGATATGCCCGGCAACGGATGGTTCCTCGGAAAGAGCCTTGGCTCAATCTACACCCGCACATGGAACGGCGTTGACCGCGTGACAGGACAATCCCTTTATGAAATAGATCTGAACGCTCCCTCTCTCACATACTGGGATGAAGACGGCACCGCTCATCAGAACGAATCACAGTTCCACACTTACGTAAGCACAGCGGCAAGCCAGGGAACTCTCGTGGCAGTGCCTGACGGAGACGGCTACAAGCTCTACACCAACACTCCGGCCTATGCCACAGGCAAGGTGCAGGCCGACGCGTTCCCGGTAGTCTACGGATCTTTCGGCACTAATCTTTCATGGAAAGGAATCAACCTCGGCCTTCTGTTCACATACAGCCTCGGCGGAAAGGTGATGGACTATAATTATATGGATCTTATGAGCATGTCGAGCGAGCCGCGCGCAATTCATAAAGATCTTGTCAATTCATGGACACAGAAACCGGAAGGAGCTGCCGATCATGAATATGCTCAAATCAATGTCGGAGGTCAGACCTACAATGCTTTCATCGCAAGCGCCGAAGACATAGACAATACTCTGATTCCACAGCTCAACACCTCCAATTCCGCTAAGAACAACGGTTCTTCTTCACGCTGGCTCACGAGCGCATCCTATCTTGTGCTGAAGAACCTCAACGTGTCTTACGACCTTCCCGCAAAATGGGCATCAGCACTGCAGATGCAGAATATTAATATAGGCATGTCGATCGACAATGTATTCACAGCCACCGCGCGTAAAGGAATGAATCCTCAGTATGGATTCATGGGTGGCCAGGGTAAATATTATGTTCCTGCAAGAGTGTTCGCATTCCAGTTAAATGTCAAGTTCTAATAAAAATAATAAGGTAATAAATATGAAAAAAATATATAATGGCATTCTTGCGTCGGCATTGACGCTCGGCATGGTAGCCTGCGACAGCAACTATCTCGAGCAGCCGCCCATCGACCTTGTGAGTGATGCAGCCATCGGAGAGAGTGTCGAAGCTGCCCAGGCTGCTCTCTACGGACTTTGCGAAGCGATGTATATAGCCTATGGTGATGACGATAGCGGATATGCTGTTCGCGACGCTAACGGAGAGGGATATCTGCAGACGTACTACGGCGACTCCCCAAGTCCAGACTTTGCTGATTCATGGCTCTATGGCTTTCAAAAAGAAACGCAGGCTTGGATCTATATGACACGAGATTCCGGTGATGCTGACCGCTATGCTTGGATGTATGCCTATAACCTCATAAATCAGGCAAATGTGATTCTTTCAAAAATTGATGAAGTGCCCGGTGACGCCGCAGCTATAAAACAGATCAAGGCATCCGCGCTTACCATCCGCGCCCATGCATATATCCGCCTCATGCAGGTGTACGGTCCACGTTTTGAGGACAGCAAGAATGGCGAGGCTCTCTGTGTCGTGCTCCGCACCGTTCCCGGATCAGAACAGTCTCCGCTGGTATCCTATAATAAGGTGATGGGTCAGATATATGAGGATCTTGACGACGCTATCAAGCTATATACTGAATCAGGCAAGGCACGCGCAAAAGGCTTTGAACCAAACATTGACGTAGCCAAGGGTCTTTATTCACGCGCTGCGCTCATCAATCATGACTGGGAAAAGGCGCAGCAGATGGCAAAAGAGGCCCGCCGGAATTATCCCATTATGTCAGCCGACGAATACACGGCAGGTTTTGGAAAGGCCAATGCTGAATGGCTTTGGTATAATGACTATAACAAAACTTATAACGGATGGTATTCCTGGGGTGCTTCTTTCAGCTGCAACGGAGGAAATGCGACAGGTTACGACTGGGCAGGAGCTGGAGTCATCAGTTACAAACTCTATAAACAAATTTACGAAAAAAATAATTCTGACGTAAGATGCAGCCTCTTCTGGACCCCCGATAAGGCCAATATGATATATGATTATGGATTTAAAGAAGAAGATTTCTGGGATCCTAAATATGTGAATAGCGAGCGAATGACTATGTGGGGGCAGGATCCGATAATGACAACTGCCATTACTTTTTGGAATATGTACACAACTCCCGATGGTTATAGCGACGGTTTGTTCCCCTATACAACCGGCTCCAGCTTCGGAGACGCTATCGGTTTGACCATTGAAGACGCAACTGACCCCGATGCTATCAATTTTATATATAGTTATGCAAAACGTAGCACCAGAGTGCAGTTTGGAGCCCAGATAAAATTCTGGAGCGATGTAGAAAATCTTGGTGATGCTCAGCATCCGTTCCTCCGCGCTGCTGAGTTGCTTCTCAACGAGGCTGAGGCAGCTATTGAAAATAATGATGAGCAGACTGCACGCGACTGCCTTGTTGAGCTCAACAGAAACCGTATGGATGAATATACCTGCACTCTGTCAGGCGATGCCCTCAGAGAAGAGGTAAGACTCTATCGCCGTATAGAGCTTTGGGGCGAAGGCGACGCATGGTTCTCTTTCAAGCGTTGGAATGTGCCTGTGACTCGCGAGATATGGAAGGCAAACGACCCGACATCCAACAACTTCCTCCCGTCATATGAAGGAACATTCACTACCGATTATTCCAATGGCTGGAGATACGAGATTCCGAAAGCAGAGAAGGACTACAACACCATCATCAACAATCAGCTTAATAATTAAGCCTTTGATTAAATGCTATAAGAGAGACGGCTCCTTCGGGAGTCGCCTCTTTTTTACTTTGTCTTGCTCAGGAAACTTTGCTACCTGATTATTGTTATTTCTTATAGAAGACAGACCCTGTCGCATATTTTGCATTGACTATGAAAGATAAGAATAAGAAAGATAACGAGTATAGCGAAGAGCCGACACTGAATTTGGCTTATTCGAATGAGGATGACCGGGCATATGGACTGGCCGGTATGGCCATATCCTTAGCGGCGCTGAACGCTTTCGACCGCATCGCTGAGGTGAATCTTGACGGCGACGACGGCCTGATGGTGGAATTCTCCAATGAATATTATTTCAGCGGCAATCCATCGATATCGCCAAAGAGCACATGGGACAATCTGGTGCAGAATTTCCATATCACGGCTTCCATGGTGATCAGCAACGTCATGTCGCGCTCATTGGTGAGGATGCACCGTGACGTGCCGATGGAATTGCTCGGCGCGATCCATGAAGAGATTCTAAAAGAAGGACGCGACACCTGCGGCCTGGAAGATGACGAGATCGATGCGCTCTTTAACAGGACTCTAAGCTACTCACGAAGAATTTTCGCCAATCCACGCCTTCATCCGGCCATCGAAGAGTTTGCCGGCATCATCTCCCGCCGCCGCTCACTCAGCGGCAACGAAATCCGCGATGAGTTGCGTCTGCTGCAGATAATTTAGAGGAAGGATTAATCTGTCGACACAAATGAATGTAGAAGAGTTGCAGAGGATGGTGGATGACTGGATCCGTGAGATAGGGAAGGGATACTTTCCTCCTCTGGCGAATATGGCCATCCTGACTGAAGAAGTGGGGGAACTTGCGCGTGTCATCGTGCGCAAATATGGCCCGCAAGTGGCCAAACCGAGTGATCTGGACAGGAATCTGGAGGAGGAACTGGCCGATGTGCTGTGGGTGGTGGTTTGCCTGGCAAACCAGACGGGAGTGAACCTGACCGAAGCCTTTCGGAACACCCTGCAAAAAAAGACATTGCGGGATTCAAAACGATTTGAAAACAAACAATAATGACAACATGGATAAGAACGCTATCGTAGAATGTGTGCCCAATTTCAGCGAGGGACGCGATAAAGCTAAGATTAAAGATATCACAGACGCAATCCAAAGCGTCGAGGGGATCAGCCTACTTGACGTGGATCCGGGGGAAGCCACCAACCGCACTGTCGTCACATTCGTAGGATCTCCCGACGCAGTAGCGGAAGCGGCGTTCCGGGGCATCAGGAAAGCAGCCGAAGTGATCGACATGACCACTCACCACGGTGCGCATCCACGCATGGGAGCCACCGACGTGTGCCCGCTGATTCCGGTATCCGGAATCACTCTTGAAGAGTGCGCATCGCTCGCAAGGAAACTTGCAGAGCGTGTAGCCACGGAGCTGAACATACCCACTTACTGTTATGAAGCGGCAGCGTTCCGGCCGGAGCGGAAGAATCTTGCCGTATGCCGCGAAGGGGAGTATGAAGCGCTTCCCAATAAGATGGGATCTGATGAAAAGGGTCCTGACTTCGGCAATCGCCCATATGATGCTGAAGTAGCAAAGACCGGCGCCACGACTATCGGCGCCCGCGACTTCCTTATTGCCGTCAACTTCAACCTCAACACCACCTCGACACGCCGGGCCAACGCCATCGCGTTTGATGTGCGCGAGAAAGGACGCCCCATGCGCGAAGGAGGTAAAGTGACAGGAAAACCGATTAAGGATGAAACCGGAAAGCCGGTCATGATTCCCGGCTCCCTGAAAGGGACGAAAGCCATCGGATGGTATATCGATGAATATGGAATCGCTCAGGTGTCGATGAATATCACCGACATTGCAAAGGTGCCACTTCATGTGGCTTTCGATGAAGTATGCAACAAAGCGGATGCCCGCGGTGTGCGTGTAACGGGTACGGAAATCGTAGGTCTTGTACCAAAGCGCACGTTGATCGAAGCCGGCAAATATTTTCTCCGCAAGCAGCAGAGAAGCCTTGGTATTCCTGAAAGTGAGATAATAAGAATAGCGATAAAATCAATGGGGCTCGATCAGCTGACACCGTTCGACCCGAAACAAAAAGTGATCGAATATCTCATAGAAGATGACACAAAGAAAAAGCTGATCGACCTTACAGCCAAAGGATTTGCAGAAGAGACAGCTTCTGAATCTCCTGCACCGGGAGGAGGCAGCATATCCGCCTATATGGGGGCGCTCGGTGCTGCCCTCGGCACCATGGTTGCGAATCTTTCCGCTCATAAAGCGGCTTACGACGACCGCTGGGAAGAATTTTCCGATGCCGCCGAGATTGGCCGGAATCTTATGGATGAACTTCTTCATCTTGTCGATGAAGACACCGCGGCATTCAATAAGATAATGGCAGTATTCGCGATGCCTAAAAAGACCGACGAAGAAAAGGCTGCCCGCGCAGCTGCATTGGAAGAGGCAACTCTCTACGCCACCCGGGTCCCTTTGACTACCATGAAGAAGGCTTATGAGGTGTTTGATCTTGTCGAGAATATGGCAGCCGAAGGCAATCCGGCATCCGTGACCGATGCAGGGGTAGGAGCATTGGCGGCAAGGGCCGCCGTAAGGGGAGCCGGACTCAACGTGCGCATCAACGCTGCCGGGCTGAAGGACAGCGACACCGCGGCCGCACTTGTAGCGGAAGCGGAAGAAATCGAACGTCTTGCAGAGCGACGCGAAAGCTCGATCCTCAAAATCGTGTCTTCGAAAATCCGGTAAAGGATGAAACCGATACGCGTCAATCTGCTTGTCAAGATCCTGATCGCGATAGCGCTCGGAATAGCAGCCGGCAACTTCTTCCCTGCCTGGGCAGGAAGAATTTTCATGACCTTCAACGCCATCTTCGGTCAGTTCTTAGGATTCCTTATCCCTCTCATTATCCTTGGATTCGTGGCTCCCGCAATTGCCGAGATAGGGAAGAACGCCGGAAAAATGCTCGCCTGGACAGCACTGATCGCATATGCCGCCACTATCTTGTCGGGATTCCTCAGCTATGCGGTGGGAGACTCTCTGTTTCCCCATCTCATAAAGCCGGGAGCGCTTGGAGGAATAACAGAGGGACATGATCTGCAACCATATTTCACGGTCGAGATCCCACCGCTGATGGGGGTGATGACAGCACTCGTCACAGCCTTCACCGTAGGCATCTGTCTTTCAAGAATGAAGGGTGAGACATTGAAAAGTGCTTTCGCGGAATTCCGGGTCATAGTCGAAATGACCATTAACGGCGCCATAATACCCCTCCTTCCAATATATATCTTCGGAATATTCCTGAATATGACCGTATCAGGACAGGTGATGGGGATACTGACCACATTCGCAAAGATAATTGGAGTGATTTTTGCGCTGCATATCCTCCTTCTCATCTTCCAATATTGCATAGCGGCCCTTTTCGTGAAGCGGAATCCATTCAAGCTGCTCTGGACAATGATGCCGGCATATTTCACAGCACTTGGCACTCAATCATCGGCGGCGACTATTCCTGTGACTCTGCGCCAGGCAATCAAGATGGGAGTCGGAGAGGATGTGGCCGGCTTTGTGATACCGCTTTGCGCCACGATCCACATGTCGGGGAGCGTAATGAAGATAGTGTGCTGTGCTCTGGCCCTGATGATCATGCAGGGGCATCCATATGACATAGGCATGATGTCGGGATTCATATGCATGCTCGGCATATCAATTGTTGCAGCACCCGGAGTGCCGGGTGGCGCAATCATGGCTTCTCTTGGAATCCTTGCAAGCATGTTGGGATTCTCGGCAGGAGACCAGGCCCTCATGATAGCCCTCTACATCGCCATGGATAGCTTCGGAACCGCATGCAATGTCACCGGCGACGGATTCATTGCCCTGATCATCGACTTCTTCTTCGGAAAGAAA
>CAMWJD010000004.1 GCA_947174515.1 uncultured Porphyromonadaceae bacterium | reverse complement strand
AAAGTGCGAGTACGACTATTCCTGCAATTCTTGTCGGTTTCATTTCAACTGCGAAGTTAACAATTTTTTTTTATATAATACCGTTTTTTTTTACTAATTTTGCAATCCTATATTTCAACAAACTTAGAAACACGTTATCTCTCTGCCAAAATATGGAAAATTACTATAATTATTCACCCGAAATACCGACCGGTGACGAGAATCAGGAATCTAACGTCGCGGAAACTCAACCTCAGGTAGAAACCGAACCTGTTAAAAGAAGGAGACGTCCCGGACCATCAGGCAATTCCGGTGTTTCCGGAAAAGGAACTTCTACATCTCAAACAAAAGAAAAAAAAGAAGTAAAAGAATCTTCGGCCAGTGACAGGAGCATGGAAGGATCTATATTTAAAACCATAAATGAATGGCTTCATTCCACGGGTACTCGCCTGGTGGCGGGAATTGTCTTGGGTGGACTTGGCTTTTGGTTTGGAGTAGCATTTTTCTCGTATTTGGGAACATGTGTTTCAGACATGAGTGTTGTGGACACAAATGCCTCTGACGTTCCCTTGCAGGTGGATAATTATGCCGGAGTAGGCGGTGCCCATTTCACTGAATTGCTTTTCAATCAAGGATTCGGAGTAGGTGCTTTCGTCATTGTAGTATGGTTGATTTTGATGTCGATGAGACTTCTGATCGGGAAACCGAAGTTTAAGATACTTGATTTTACGATAAAGTCGCTCATTGCCTTCATCACGCTCAGCGTAGTAGTGGGAATGTTGTCGATAGGACTTGATACCGATGTCAATTGGGGTGGATTCCATGGAAGATATGTCAACGAAATTATATACAGATATATCGGCTGGAGCGGAGCGATCATCATTTCTATAGTGCTCGTAGCGATTTTTGTAGTAATCTGTCTGCGCGATGCGATTAAATGGATTATTAAGAAAAAACGTGCTTATGACGAGAAGCGCAAGCAGTTTAAAGAAGTAGAAGAGAGATCGACTGACGACAATGTGGAAAATAATGATTCACAAACCGTCGATTCGATTCTTACAGAGGATGAAAATATGCACGATTCAGAAGATAAGGTACAGCCTTCTATTGAAAAAGTGCAATTTGATCCTGATGCGGACACGATATTCGATCTTCCGGAATTTGATGAAGAAGATGATGATGCCGAAACATTTACCCATTTGGTGATGGACGAACCGGATTCGCTTGCAGCTACTGAAGAGCCAATTGAATATAACGAATATGTCGGAGTCAATAGTGATAATCCTGTAGAGGAAACGGTCACTTCTTCCGAGATTAAGGAAAATCAAATTGATAAAGAAGTTACATCCGAGCCTGTCCGCGAGGTCGAAGCATCAATTCAGGATGTGACTGAAGCTCACCCTGCAGAAAATGAATCTAAAGAAGATGAATCTGCAGAAAACGAACCGGAAAAAGAGGAGGTGATGACGGTCAATGTGAATCAGATTGAAAAAGGATCAGTTGACTCCGGAGCTTCGTATGATACCGGACTCTTTACCCATGAATATAAATTCCCGCCCTCAGACTTTCTTCGTCCGGGTTCAGACAAGATATCTGTGGATGCCGAAGAGCAGATAGAAAATAAAGAGAAAATACGGAAAACTCTTCTTGATTTCGGTATTCCAATCACGAGTATTGAAGCTACTGTCGGTCCGACTGTGACATTATATGAGATACGTCCGGACTCCGGAGTGAAAATTGCAAAAATCAGGAATCTCGCTGATGATCTCGCTCTTTCGCTTGCAGCGAAGGGCGTGCGAATCATTGCACCTATTCCGGGTAAGGGCACAGTAGGTATTGAAGTTGCTAATAAGGAGGCCCAGACAGTATCCATGAGGACTATCATACAATCAAAGAGCTATCAAGACTCCAAGTTTAAACTCCCGATAGCTCTCGGATCTACTATCTCCAACAATGTGTATATAGCAGATTTGGCCAAGATGCCTCATTTGTTGGTGGCCGGTGCTACGGGTCAAGGAAAATCTGTCGGACTTAATGCTATCATCACGTCGCTTCTTTATTCCAAACGGCCGGAGGAATTGAAGTTTGTGATGGTTGATCCTAAGCGTGTGGAGTTTTCCTTGTATTCCAAAATCGAAAATTATTATCTTGCAAAGATACCTGACAGCCCACAGCCAATCATCACCAACATGGAGAATGTAGTAGCTACTCTGAGTTCCCTTTGTGTGGAAATGGATGAACGTTATAAGTTGCTTGAAAAGGCATTTGTGCGTCAGGTGTCTGAATATAATGAAAAGTATCGTGAGAAGAAACTAAATCCGAAAGAAGGACATCGGTTCATGCCTTATATAGTAGTGATTATCGATGAGTTTGCCGATTTGATCATGACAGCCGGAAAAGAAGTTGAATTGCCTATCGCTCGTCTTGCACAGCTTGCGCGAGCTGTCGGTATTCATGTGATTATAGCAACTCAACGACCCTCGACTAATGTCATCACCGGTATGATCAAAGCAAACTTTCCGGTGCGCATTGCATTTAAAGTCAGCTCGGGCGTAGACTCAAAGACAATTCTCGATGCAACGGGAGCCCAGCAACTTATAGGCCGGGGAGATATGCTGATCAGCAATAATGGTGAGATGGTGCGTGTTCAGTGTGCATTTGTTGACACTCCGGAGGTGGAAGAAGTGTGTAATTATATTGCTCGGCAGCCATATCCTCAAGGACCTTTTATCCTTCCTGAACCACAGTTGGGCGGAGATGGAGAGACACAGGAAATAGATCCGTCGAATATGGGAAAACTTGACCCTCTTTTTGCGGAAGTCGGACGTCAGGTAATCATGAGTGGAACGGCTTCCACATCAGCAGTCCAGAGACGTTATGAAATAGGATATAACAGAGCAGGAAGAATCATGGACCAGCTCGAAGCATATGGCGTAGTGGGTCCTGCCACCGGAGGTAAGCCGAGAAGTGTGCTTATGGAAGGTATGGCATTTGAAGACCTTTTGGCGACTCTTGGGCTGGGGTGATTAAATATAAAATATAAAATATTAAATATTAAAGATTAATGATGAGAATAAAACATATATTGGGATTGATAGTGATGCTGGGAGCGGTATTTTCGGCAACCGGAGCTGAGACTGCAGATGGACTGTTAAGGAAAGCGGCAGCTGCCATAAATGGCACATCCGGCTTGACGGCATCTTTTACCTTGAATTACGGATCTCAGAAAGTGGCCGGTACCATTCAGGCTGCAGGCAAGAAATTTGCACTTCAGACCTCTTCAACCTCTACATGGTATGATGGAAAAAGTATGTGGACTTATAATGCAAAAAATGCAGAGACTACACTGATGAATCCTACACTGCAGGAAGTGGCTGAAGCTAATCCGCTTTCGATAGTCAATTCATATTCCGCCAACTTCACGGCTGCGTTTGCGAAAGGACAGACAAAAGGAAGCAAGACAATTGTGTTGACCCCTAAATCAAGGAGGTTGGGCTATAAAAGTGTGCACGTGATGATTCCTGACGGGGCTGTTTTCCCTTCAAGGCTTGTGATTGTCCCATCTAACGGACAGAAAGTGACTGTCTCGATCTCACAAGTCAAAACCGGACAAAAACTTGCGGATGCGACATTCGTATATCCAATGAAAAAATATCCCAAAGCGGAGATTGTGGACCTAAGATAATGAATTTTATGAAAAAAAACGATATATACTGAAATATTATCGTTTCCGATTGTTATAAATTTAGAAAATATAAAAATAACGGCTTGCTGATAAATTATCTGAAAGCACATAAATAAAGAAATGAATATTATGACTACTGCAAAAGTACTTGTTATAGGATCCGGCCCGGCCGGATATACAGCCGGGATTTATGCCGGCAGGGCCAATCTTACTCCATTGATCTATGAAGGCAACCAACCCGGCGGTCAGCTTACCCAGACCACTGAAATTGAGAATTTCCCCGGATATCCTGATGGCGTAGGAGGGATGGAGATGATGGATCAGTTGCGGAAGCAGGCAGAGAGATTTGGTGCTGAAGTGCGTCCGCGCAATATTGAAAGCATCGATCTTTCAAAACGTCCGTTCATAGCGATAGATGATCATGGCGAGGAGATAACTGCCAACACTGTCATAATCAGTACGGGAGCAAGTGCAAAATATCTCGGTATCCCTGATGAGATAAAGTATCAGGGAATGGGAGTAAGCGCATGTGCGGTCTGCGACGGATTCTTTTACCGCAAAAAGGATGTTGCTGTCGTAGGAGGTGGCGACACGGCCTGCGAAGAGGCTCTTTATCTTTCTTCTCTATGCAATAAGGTGTATTTAATCGTGCGTAAATCATTCCTGAGAGCCAGCGATGTAATGCGTAAGAGAGTGGTTAACACACCGAATATTGAGATTCTGTTTGAATGTAATGTGACAGGTCTTTTCGGCGATCAAGTTGTGGAAGGTGCTCATGTGGTAAGAGCAAAAGGAACCGAACAGGAGGATCACTTTGATATCAAGATCGACGGATTCTTCCTCGGAATCGGCCATAATCCTAATACAGAATTCCTTAAGGGGCAGCTTGAGCTTGATGCACAGGGATATATTAAAGTGAAAGGAGACACGACTGAGACAAGTGTAGAAGGCGTATTTGCCGCCGGCGATGTGGCAGATCCAAGATATCGGCAAGCAATTGTAGCGGCTGGAAGCGGCGCGAAAGCTGCTCTTGATGCTGAACATTTTCTAACGGATCATTCTGAATTATAGTCCCCTTCAAAATATCTTTTTTATGCCGGACAATATATATAATGTAGATAAGCAGCGCTCGCTTGATGAGCGCTATCTGCGCATGGCACAAATATGGAGTGAAAATTCTTATTGTGTCCGTCGAAAAGTAGGAGCCTTGATAGTGAGGGACAACATGATTATTTCCGACGGTTTTAATGGCACTCCATCAGGATTTCCAAACGTATGCGAGGAAAACAATGTGACATTCCCATATGTGCTGCATGCTGAAGCAAATGCCATCACAAAAGTGGCAAGGAGCAATAATTCAAGCGAAGGCTCTACGCTATATGTCACTGCCTCACCATGTATGGAATGTAGTAAACTTATTATACAGTCCGGAATAAAAAGAGTAGTGTTTTCAGACTTGTATAGAATTCAAGACGGACTTGATTTGCTTAAGAAAGCCGGGATTGAAGTAGTGCATATGCCTCTTGAAAAAGATTAATATTAATGAGCAATAAAAGAAACATAGGATATGTATTAATACCGCTGGTATTGGCTTTGGGCCTTTCCGGTGGTATCTTTATCGGAAAATATCTTTCCGTAAGTCGTCTTTCGCCGGCTGAAACCAAGTTGAGGACTATAATCGATTTGATAGAAAATGAATATGTAGATAAAATCGATGTGGATTCATTGCTGGCATCCGTGGTTCCAGAACTTCTTCAGGGTCTTGACCCACATTCCGTCTATTTCACCTCTGAAGAGCTGAAGTCTACGAATGAGGATATGGAAGGACATTTTTCGGGAGTCGGCGTTTCTTTCCAGATAGTCAATGATTCCGTTGTAGTGGTTGATGTGATAGCCGGAGGCCCTGCTGAAAAAGTCGGATTGATGAA
The DNA here is from genome assembly GCA_947174515.1 of uncultured Porphyromonadaceae bacterium. Classification (GTDB taxonomy): domain Bacteria; phylum Bacteroidota; class Bacteroidia; order Bacteroidales; family Muribaculaceae; genus Lepagella. Next base: position 27,372 of record CAMWJD010000004.1, on the reverse strand, counting down.
CGGTGATAAGATAGTAGCTGCCAATGATTCGATACTTACAGGGAAAAAAGCGACCCAGGACAACGTATTCAAGACACTCCGAGGCCCGAAAGGGACGAAAGTGTCATTAAAAGTAAAACGTTCGAATTCAGAAAAATTATTGGATTTTGAAGTTGTCAGAGATGATATACCGGTAAATAGTGTAGACGCTATTTATATTGCTGATCATGAAAAAGGGGTAGGTTATCTTAAAGTTTCAAAATTCGGTAGGAATACTTTTGAAGAATTCTATATGGCTCTTCGTCAGCTTGAGGCTCAGGGTGCCAAGAGTCTGATAATTGATTTAAGAGGAAATTCCGGAGGATTTCTTGATCAGGTCATCTTGATGGCGAATGAATTTCTACCCGACGATCGTATTATTGTCAGCACAAACGGTAAGTTAAGTGAAAACCGCAGCTTAGCCATGAGTGATGGCGACGGACATTTCCAAAATATTCCTCTTGCAGTTTTGATAGATGAATACTCTGCGTCAGCATCAGAAATATTTGCGGGCGCTATTCAAGATAACGACAGGGGGCTCGTCATAGGTCGTCGTTCATTTGGCAAAGGTCTTGTGCAGCATCAGATAGAGCTTCCCGACAGCAGCGCGATACGTCTGACAGTGGCGAGATATTATACTCCGTCGGGCAGATGCATCCAAAAGCCCTATGAAAGAGGTGAAGACGGAAAGTATGTGATGGATATCATAGACCGGTTCGAACATGGAGAATTCTATAATGCCGACAGCATAAAACTTGATAAAAGTAAACTTTATCTTACCAACGGCGGAAGAAAAGTCTATGGAGGCGGGGGCATTATGCCCGACATCTTCGTGCCGGAAGACACTACGGGATACTCATCATATTATGTAAATGTAAGTAATAAGGGTCTGATTACCAAATATGCATTCCGGGTGGCGGAAAAATATCGGAGTCTTACTCAGAATGTCAAGACCACAGAGGAACTTGAACGGATTATTCCGCGCGATCAGACATTGCTTGAGGGCTTCGTAGATTTTGCTGCGCAAAACGGTGTGCCGGCAAGATGGTATTATATCAATCGTAGCCGAGGACTCATACTTAACCTTCTTAAGGCACAGATAGCCCGCAACGTGCTTGGTTATAACGGAATGATTCAGATGCTGAATCATGAAGACGTGACTGTCAAGAAAGCGATCGATATGCTGAAGGACGGAAAGACCGGAGTATCGCTCGTGCCCGTTAAAGACGGAGGTTCTGAAATGATAAATAAGAAACTTAATCTATATAAAACACACGAAAATAAAGAGTTATGGATAAATCGGAAATTCGCAGAAAGATAAAGGATCTCCGCATGATGCTCTTGGAAAGGGAGAAGGAGAGTGCGGCGGAAGAGGTGTTTTCGAAATTGGAGAAAACAGCAGCTTTTATAATGGCTGAGAATATATTGATGTATCATTCATTGCCCGATGAGCTTTCTACTATAAAGTTTCTGAGGAAATGGCGTGACAGGAAGAGATTTTTTCTTCCGCGTGTAAATGGTGTGAATCTTGATATTCTTCCATATGAGGAATCAAGATTGGAGCTCGGATCCTTTCATATAGAAGAGCCTACAGGCAATGATTGTGCGGATGTAGATGACATGGAGCTTATGATAATCCCTGCTGTAGCCTTCGACCGCAAAGGGAATCGTCTTGGAAGGGGTAAGGGATTTTATGACAGACTTCTTGCGACGTCAAAAGCAACAAAAATCGGGGTTGGATATGAGTTTCAACTCTTCGACAGCATACCCTCTGAGCCTCACGATGTAGCGATGGATATGATAATTACGCAAAAAACTATAATAAAAATGTAATTTTTTGTATGTTCTTGCGTCTAACTTAATATAGGACTTATGGGATTTGTATGATTTATAAATCTTGTAAGTCTTATAAATCTAATTGGACTAATAGCACTTATAAGACTAATAGGACTTATAAGACAATTAGACTAAAAAGAATAAAATATAATTCTTAAACAATAATAACAATATGAAAAGACTAACGAGTCTGGCAACCCTCATCCTGATGTTTGTGGTTGCTTTTGCGCAGCAGATGCCCATTACTCCGCTGCCGCTCAAATCTGAGGTCAAGACTGGTGTGCTTCCGAATGGATTGACCTATTACATCTTACACAATGAGCAACCTAAAGAACGAGCAAACTTCTACATAGCTCAGAAAGTAGGTAGCGCTCTTGAAAATCAAGACCAACTTGGTCTTGCTCACTTCCTTGAACATATGGCGTTCAATGGTATCACTCACTATCCCGGTAAGGCGATGCTCAATTATCTCCAGAGCAAGGGTATCCGTTTTGGGGCAGATATCAACGCTTATACCGGTTTCGATGAAACAGTGTATAATATCAACAATGTCATCACAACAGACAAGCCTCTGATGGATAGCGTTCTTCTTGTGATCCGCGACTGGTGCGACGGTATTCTGCTTGAAGAATCAGAGATAGATGCAGAGAGGGGTGTGATCAACGAAGAATGGCGATCCAGAAATGACGTAGGCACAAGAATGTACACTACGATTCTTCCTCAGATTTTTAAGGAATATCAGTATCAGCAGATGCCAATCGGCAAGATGGAGGTAGTGATGAACTTTAAGCCGGAAGTGCTTCGAGCCTACTATAAAAAATGGTATCGTCCGGATCAGCAAGGAATTGTGATTGTCGGTGATTTTGATGCGGAAGAAATGGAAAAGAAAGTCAAGGACCTCTTCTCAACTGTCAAGATGCCGGAAGATGCCGCTCCTCGTGAATATGTGGATATCAGCGATAACAAAGAACCTATATTTGTTCTGTTTCAGGATCCTGAACTTGACAGGACTATTGTGCAGACATATTTCAAGCAGGATAAGATGCCTTGGGAAATGCGAAATTCAGTAGAAGGCTATATGTCAGATGCTATTATGAAGAATATTTTCATTGATATGCTTCAAAATCGTATTTCCGAATATGCTCTTGATCCCCAGTGCCCTTATGCCGGAGCACAAGTGAGGCTGGGAGAATTTCTCGTGGCTGCCACAAAAGATGCTTTTGAAATTACAGTGGTCCCGAAAGATGATGTGCTCTCCGCTTATAATGCTGCGATGGGTGTAGTGGCTCGTGCCTGCAAGACCGGTTTCTCTTCTTCTGAACTTGAAAGAGCAAATGCAGAACTCTTGAATACACTTGAAAAAACTTTCAATGAGAAAGACAAGACATATAGCGAAACATATGGTCGCGAACTTATACGTCATTTTATCGATAATGAGGCTACTCCCGGTATTGAAGTAGAACTTCAACTTGCCAAGCAAATAATCCCGATGCTTCCTGTCGAAGCATACAATCAAATAGGGCAGCAACTTCTGACTGCGGAAAATCAGGTGATCGTAGTCAATCAACCCTTGAAAGATAATATCACTCCTATGAAGGAAGATGAAATGATTGCTGCTCTTGAGGGAACAATCAATGCAGAGTATGAGGCATATGTGGATGAAGTGATCACGGAACCTCTAATTGCCAAACTTCCCAAGAAAGGTTCAATAAAATCTTCCTCTGACAATCCCCTTATGGGCACTACTGAATTCACTCTTTCCAACGGGGTGAAGGTGATCCTTAAGAACACCGACTTCAAGGCAGACGAAATCAGAGTAGTAGCATTCCGTAACGGTGGAAAGCAAATGTATTCGAAAGCTCAGGCAGCTGATGTGCTGATGATCAATGATGCGGTAGAACTTTCAAAACTCGGCAACTTTGATGTCAACACCATGAGGAAGTATCTTGCAGGAAAGACTGTCTCTCTCGGATATGCCGTCAATGGCTACACTGACGTGCTTGAAGGAAATTCAAGCGTAAAGGATTTCAATACTCTTGCAGAAGTGATCTACGCATATTTCACTGAACTGAATCCTGATGAGACAACATATCAATCGCAGATTGACAAGATTATTCCTATCTATGAAGCCCAATCAAAACTTCCAAATACAATCTTCGGCAAGCGTCTGAGCAAGGCTGTCTACGGAGATAATCCTTTGATGATGCCCGTCGACGTTGAAGTACTCAAGCAAGCAAACTACGGCAACATGCTTTCGATGGCTAAGAAGTCTTTGGAAAATGCAGCTGACTATACTTTCATCTTCGTAGGCAACATAGATGAAGCGACTTTGCGTCCGGTTCTTGAACAGTATATCGCTTCGCTTCCTTCAAAAGGAAAGGCTACTTCTGCCAAGGTGCTGACTGACCTCAAGCCGGTAAGTGGAAAAGTGGAAGACAAATTCGACCAGTCTATGGAGTCTCCGGTTACTCAAGTGTTTAATCTCTATTCCGGTTCCAACTTGAAATGGGACGTGAAGAATGGCATCATGGTAGATCTCATGGGCGAGGTGCTTGATATGATATTCATTGAGACTCTCCGTGAAGATGAAGGTGGCACATATGGTGCCAGTGTAGGATCCGGTTTCAATTACCAGACTAATCTTTGGCAACTGCAATACTTCTATCAGACTGCAGAAGAAAAACTCGAACGCCTTGAGGCTCGTGCCGAAAAGGAACTCAACGATTTACTCAAGAATGGCGCGAAGGCTGATCACTTTAATAAAGTGAAAGAAGCAGCTATCAAGCAGTATGAGATCAATTCAAAGACCAACAGTTACTGGACAGGCTGCATTATGAATGCAGAGCGCGGAGCCAACACTCATGAAGGCTATATAGAAGCTCTCCAGTCTCTTACTCTTGATGACTTCAACAAGTTCCTTAAGAATGTCTACGACGGTAAGAACGAGATCGAGGTAATAATGGTTGGAAAACCGGCAGCGGAATAATGATTTGTAAGAATAAACAGTAACATATAATAACACGAAAGACGGGAATCCGGGACTGAAATTCCGGGTTCCCGCAACTGCATTTATGAAAAAAACAGTATTAACAATGTTAGCAGCTACAGCTATGGTAACAGGTTCACTTCATGCACAGGCAATAAATGACAGCTGTAATCCTGTCTTGGCTCCTTCGGGACTTCCACACAATACGCTTCCATTCGATAAAATCACAGCCTTAGATCTTGAGTCAGCTGTAAAGAAAGGCATAGATTTTCAGAATAAGGCTATATCTGCAATTGTGAATCAGAGATCGATACCGACCTTTGAGAATACAATAGCAGCTCTCGACAGAAGCAGCTGGGAACTGAACCGTGCGGTGCTTGCGCTCTCCAATCTTGAAGGAGCTTGCGGAGATGAGGCATATCAGACGGCAATGATGAACGTGACGCCGCTCCTTGCGGAGCACAGTGCCAATATCTTGCTTAATGAAGGTCTTTTCAACAGAATCAAGCAAGTGTATGAAAACCGCGACAATGAGGAGGGCCTCACTCCTGAGGAGAAGAGACTTATTTCTGAAACTTATGCTTCTTTCGCCGACAATGGTGCAGCTCTTAAAGGTAAAGATAGGGAAAAATACCGCAAGTTGACTTCAGAACTAAGTGAACTTAATCTGAAATTCTCCCAAAATGTCACTAATGGCATGAAAGACAAGTCTCGCCGGATGTTTATCACCGAGGCGGAGACTGCTGGACTGCCTGAGTCAATAAAAACGGCAGCAAAGGCAGAAGCTGATGCAACCTTTGCGGAAGAAGGAAAAAACAATAGTGAGGGTCTGTATCTTATCACGGTGTTTGCTCCTTCTTATGGACCGTTTATGAAGTATTCTGACAATCGCGAACTTAGAGAAAAATTATATCGCCTTTACGGATCACGCAATATTTCAGGGGAGTATTCAAATATTGAAATTCTCAAGGATATTGCGAATGTACGTCTTGAAATAGCTAAGCTTTTAGGACATAAGAATTTTGCAGAATATAAGCTCGGACACACCATGGCCTCAAATCCGGAGACTGTAATGGAATTCTTAGGCAATCTGAATGATAATTATACGGAGCCTATGCGCAAGGAGATAGAGGAAGTGCAAGCGTTTGCACGACAGAAGGAGGGCGCGGACTTCGTGCTTATGCCTTGGGATTACTCATATTGGTTTGATAAACTGAAAAATGAGAAATATGCCTTCAATGATGAGGATATGAAGCCATATTTTGAACTCAATAATACTATCGACGGTGTATTTGGACTTGCCACTAAGCTTTACGGGTATACTTTCAAGCGAAATAAATCAATTCCTACATACCATCCTGATGCGGAGGCATTCGAGGTCTTTGACAAAGATGGAAAGATTCTCGGTGTGCTATACACTGATTTCTATTATCGTCCGGGTAAGGGATCGGGCGCATGGATGACTGAGTTCAATACTGAAACTAAGGATGATGAAGGAAACAGAAATGTTCCGGTTATCTCTATTGTGATGAATTTCTCAAAACCCGTTGGGAATGACCCGGTTCTATTGACCCCCGGAGAAGTTGAGACATTCCTTCACGAATTCGGGCATGCCATTCATGGATTGAGTTCGCAAGCGAAATACAGCAGTCTAAGCGGCACTAACGTCTATCATGATTTCGTGGAGCTTTTCTCGCAGTTTAATGAAAATTATCTGACAGAGCAGAAATTCCTTGATACATTCGCCAAGCATTATAAGACAGGAAAGAAGATGCCTAAGGAGCTGATAAATAAGTTTGTGACTGCATCTCAGTTTGGAGCCGCATATCGCTGTATGCGACAGCTTGGTTTTGGCTATCTTGACATGGCATATCATATGATTGAAGATCCACTTAGGGCAACTCAGGATATCGCAGTGTTTGAGGGAGAGGCAATCAAGCCGGTTAAGGTTTTTGATATTGTAGACGGCTGTCTTACTTCGCCCCAGTTCGGACATATCTTCTCAGGTGGCTACGCAGCCGGATACTATGGATACAAATGGGCAGAATCTCTTGATGCAGATGCTTTCGCCGCTTTCCAAGAAAATGGAATCTTTGATAAGAAGACAGCCGATAAATTTCATAAGATGCTTGAATCGGGTGGTACGGTTGATCCGATGGAACTCTATATTGAATTCAGAGGTAAGAAACCAACTGTAGACGCCATGATGAAGCGTGATGGCATTGTGAAATAATTTATAGTGGTCAGATATCGAAGTTCTGATTACTCAAAAAAATATACCTATGTATAAAAATCGCCCCTCATGGGCGATTTTTTATTTATTTCATATCTTTTTTCGTAAAAATTCGCTTAACTTTGCATATTAAATGTATCAACGCACTATGGGTAATAACAAAGTTGAGGACTTCTTCTATTCCGGCAATGCAGTGAGCGGTGAACCGGATTATGGACTCGCAGAGGCCTATGTACGGACTGCCGAGGCGTTTGCCAATGCCACTTACCAAAGTGTCTATATCATAGACTATTACCGAAAGAATTTTCTTTACGTCTCTCCAAATCCTCTGTTCCTGTGCGGGATTGATGCACAGAAGGTAAAGGATCTCGGTTATCAGTTCTATCTTGATCATGTGCCTGACGATGAAGTCAAAATGTTGTTGGATATTAATAAGGCCGGCTTTTCTTTCATTAATAAGGTGCCACCGGAGGAGAGAGGGAATTACACAATATCATATGATTTTCACATTGTAAACGGACACGAAAAAATCCTTATCAACCATAAGTTGACGGGCTTGGCATTTCAACCTGACGGAACCATGTGGCTTGGCCTGTCGGTTGTTTCGCTTTCCACGCACTCAAAAGCCGGCCATATCACCATGTATTGTCGTGATAAATCGGAATATTGGAAATATGACATGGAAATCCATCGTTGGAATAAGCACAATTCACAGGTATTGAATGAAACTGAGAAAGAGATTCTGACGCTTTCCATTCAGGGATTGACAATCAATGCAATCGCAGAGCAAGCGCACCTTGCCGTTGATTCCGTCAAGTCGGCCCGTCATCGCCTGTTTGAGAAATTGGAGGTAAGCAATATTTCAGAGGCAATATCCTACGCAACTAACTATAAATTACTATAAGTAGCTCACGGAAATTAAACGATAATGTAATTCAAGCAGCTTGACCGCATGTATCATATCAAGACCATTATCGGATTACTTAGTAACATATGTCGTTTAATTTTTCTTAGCTACTTATTTCCTGTTGTTATGCAAATTTGAGACAAGAATAAATGCACACTTTTGTGTGCTGCATGTCAGAAAAAGATTGTTTAACTTTACACCGGAAATAAAAAAATCAGTTATGAATAAATCCGCGGCTATATTATTTATGTTGACTTGTGCTTTTCTGGCAAATGCACAGGAACCATCAGACTCGATAGTTAATCAAGAACTCAATGAAATCGTAATTGAGGCACCAAAAGTAATACGTAAGGCGGACATGGACGTTTACCATCCGTCGAAGAGTGCGGTTGACAATTCCAAAAATGGAATGCAGTTGCTCCGCAATCTTATGATACCGTCGCTAAATGTCAACGATGCTCTCGGCACCATAAGTTCTGCCGGACAATCAGTTCAAGTGAGAATAAATGGCAGAGAGTCATCGATCGAACAGGTGAAGGCTCTTTTGCCTGAATCCATAAAACGGGTAGAATGGATGGATAATCCGGGCCTTCGTTATGGTGGTGCAAATTATGTGTTGAACTTCATAGTCACGAATCCTACTGTCGGCGGTTCCCTTATGCTGAATGTAAGACCCGCGCTCAACTGCGGATGGGGCACCTATCATGGAAATGCCAAATTCAACACAGGTCGTTCACAATGGGAAGTTGGGGGCTACTTCAAACTCACAGAAGGCATCAAAGCTCATCGTGATTATGACGAGACCTTCACATGGCCTGATGGCATGGAACTTACAAGGACAGAGACGCCACTTGGAGGTAAACTGAATAATTCTATGTGTTCAGGATGGCTTTCCTACAATTATATAAAGCCTGACACGACCGTTTTTTATGTTCAGTTGGTTGCTAACAAGACATTATCCGATCTTTTCCGATATGACGGGCTCATTTCACTGAGTAACGGGAATAAGGATTTACTTCTAAGTGATGAATCGGGTAGAGTTGGTACGACTCCACAGTTTTCCGCTTATCTGGAGCAACATCTTCCGAGGCGTCAGACACTCGTAGTTGATTTCAGCGCATCCCTATATAATGGTCATTCATATTCCAACTATCTTGAGCGATACGAGAATGTCACGGACTATATAACAAACGTAAGCACTTATATAAAAGACCGAAATCAGGCTTATGGCGTTGAAGCTGACTACATCAAGAAATGGAGTTTATCCAAACTTACAGCCGGAGCATCTTATACCGCCAACCGTAATCGTTCGCTGTATGAGAATCTTGGGGGAGAGGTCTTCCACCAAAGGCAAGACAAGGTGTATTTCTTCGCGGAATATTTCCAACGCATAAACAAGGTAACACTTACAGGTGGACTTGGAGCGCAATATACATCCTTCAAGTTTACGGAAACCAATCAGGGAAACGATTCATGGAATCTGCGACCGCAAGCGACGGCGACTTATTCCCTTAATCAAAACCATAATTTCAGACTTGCCTTCACATCATGGCAATCTACCCCTACTTTAGAGCAAACCAACATAGCGCCGCAGCAGCTTGATGGTTTTCAATGGCGTATCGGAAATTCAAACTTGAAAACATCTTCATCTTATATGCTGACATTCAGATATTCCCATAATCTGTTCAATCAGCGTGTATCCGGTTCTTTTGGTGCAAGGGCTTTTACAAGTCCCGACGCCATAACTCCATATCTATATTGGGATAATGACAGGCTCATCACCTCTTATGAGAACAGCAAGGGACTGTCTAACCTGAGCTTTTGGCTTTCCGAACAAATACAGATCATTCCCGATTGGCTTATGTTTTCCGGCACGATCCAATTTCGTGCAGAACGAATGAAAGGCAATAATTACACACTATATAATAATGCGTGGAGCGGGGATGCGGCACTGATGTTCATGCACAAGGGTTTTCAGCTTGTATTCCAATATGTGAAGGCACAACGTGACCTTTGGGGCGAGAAAATCAGCTGGGGAGAAGACATCAACCTTATTGACTTCAGCTATAACTGGAAATCATGGCAGTTTGGTGCCGGAATATTGATGCCATTTGGAAAATATGATCAGGGGAGCAAGTCATTAAGTAAGTGGAACCGCAACGAGCAGCACATGCGTCTTGATATGCGCATGATATATATCAATATAAGTTACAATCTGCAATGGGGACGACAGAAACATGGTGCAAACAAGATTATTAATGCTGATGCTAATGTGGATCATTCAAAGACAGGAGGACGATGAGTTATGAAAATAAAATGAAATGGGCTGTCGATTGCGACAGCCCATTTTCAATATAATGGTTCAATCAAAATTTATAGTTGAATTTTACTCTCCAAGATAGCTCTTGAGGAGCTTGCTTTTCTGTCCTTTCAGGCGACGGATGGCCTTTTCCTTAATCTGACGCACTCGTTCACGGGTTAGGTCGAATTTAGCTCCGATTTCCTCAAGTGTCATTTCTTGACAACCGATGCCGAAGAACATTTTGATTATCTCACGTTCACGGTCGTAAAGCTGACGAAGTGCGCGGTCTACTTCCTTAGATAGAGATTCCTGAGTAAGAGATGCGTCAGCACTTGGGCTGTCTTCGTTTGGAAGGACATCGAGAAGAGAATTGTCTTCTCCTTCTACAAATGGAGCGTCGACTGAAATATGACGTCCACTTACCTTTAAAGTATCGGAAATCTTATCAACAGGTATATCGAGGCGTTCCGCGAGTTCTTCCGGTGAAGGACGACGTTCGTTTTCCTGTTCAAACTTGGAAAGTTCTTTGCTGATCTTGTTAAGAGAACCTACTTGATTGAGTGGGAGACGAACGATACGGCTTTGCTCTGCGAGTGCCTGAAGGATAGACTGACGAATCCACCAAACAGCGTAGGAAATGAATTTAAAACCTCTTGTCTCATCAAATTTTTGAGCTGCCCTTATTAGCCCCAGATTGCCTTCGTTGATAAGGTCGGGAAGACTGAGCCCCTGATTCTGATACTGCTTTGCAACTGACACGACAAAACGCAGGTTTGCCTTTGTCAGTTTTTCAAGCGCGGCATGGTCACCTTTCTTGATACGCTGAGCAAGCTCGACTTCTTCAGCCACGGAGATAAGTTCTTCACGGCCTATCTCCTGTAGGTATTTGTCAAGCGATGCGCTTTCTCGATTGGTGATTGACTTAGTTATCTTTAATTGTCTCATATGTAAGCTTACACAAATTATTGCAAAATTAATAAAAATTTTTGGATTATACAAATTTCTACTTGAAACCTGCAGAATTCACCTCGGTAAATCAGATATTCTGATTGGCCCGTACAATAAGTAAACGTAAAAGAAACGCCTCTTGTTTCGGCAAGAAGCGTTTCTTTTATTATTTACGTTAAGATAATCAACAAATATTGATTATTCCGCAAGATTCACAGCATAGTATTCCTTCTTACCATTTGTGTAGATGCCTTTAAGAATCATAACTTTGTCTTCGTTTGAATCATCTTTCATGATTCGATTGTAGATATTCTCCACATCTTCGCTTGACTTAACCGGACGCTCATTAATTTCAGTGATGATGAATCCTTCTTTCACACCGGCATTCTTGAAAGGTCCATTTTTAAGACCGGTCACTTTCACACCATAGCTGATGCCAAGTTCTTTAAGAGTGTCGCTGTTAAGCTTCATGAAAGCGCATCCGACCTCTGAAAAATCGCCTTTCTTGGTGATCGCTGTGTCGCCTTGAGTATTGCGCAAGGTAGCTTTCTTAGTGATTTTCTTATTGTCGCGATAGTAAGACACTGTGATTTCCTGCCCCGGACGGTATTTAGCCAATTGCTCATGGAGTTCAGGGAGATTTTTAATATCTGTGCCATTTATTGCTACAATGACGTCATCTTCTTTAAGATCAAGTTCTTTGGCAGTGCTTCTGTCTGCTACTCCGGCTACAAGAACACCTGCTTTTGTGGCCGTAATACCTTTTTCTTTAGCGATTTCAGCCGTAAGATCAGCTACGGTAATACCCAAAACCGCTCTTTGGACAGTGCCATATTCACGAAGGTCAGCTACGACTTTAGCCATGATCGTGGTCGGGATTGCAAAAGAGAAACCGGAATAGGAACCTGTGTTTGAGTAGATTGCAGCATTGATGCCGACAAGCTCTCCGTTAAGGTTGACAAGAGCTCCTCCTGAATTACCCGGATTAAGAGCTGCATCTGTCTGGATAAATGCCTCAATGCCCATTTTGTTTCTTCTATGGGAATCAGCTCCAAGACTACGCGCCTTTGCGCTTACGATACCTGCTGTGACAGTAGAGTTGAATCCAAAAGGATTGCCGACAGCAAGAACCCACTCTCCAAGTCGCAACGTCTCCGAATCACCTACCTTGATAGCTTTGAGTCCCTTTGCATCAATCTTGATAAGGGCAAGGTCGGTAGATTCGTCAGTACCGATTATTCTGGCATCATATGTTGAGTTATCGTTGAGAAGGACTTCCAGACGGTCGGCGCCATCCACAACGTGATTGTTTGTCACAATGAATCCATCCTCGCTCAAGATCACACCTGATCCCAACCCGCTCTGCACAGGTTCACTTTTCTTTTGCTGAGGCTGTTGCTGCCGCTGCTGGGGACCAAAGAAAAAGTCGAACATTCCGAAGGGATCCATATAGCCTTGATTACCACCATATTGTTGGCTTCTGTCTACAAAGCTCTTGATACACACTACAGAATTGACAGTGCTTTCGGCAGCTTTTGTGAAGTCTGTTTCAAAAGAAGGAGCCCTTGAGATTGTGATAAACTCAGGCTGATTATTTTCTGTGTGATTAGTGTTTGTGACTGTATTGTTATACACCATGGCCGCTGCCGGAATCATAACGGCCGCAGCTGTCACTGCTACAAGATACTTTACTTTCATTTGTCGTATATTGGTTGGTTTAATTTTCAATTGAATTTACGAAATCTAACCTCACACGTGAGAGGTGGAATAGGATTAATGCCTACATTCATTAAACAACAAATAAGACACCAATAGTGATGTTTGGTTTATCTTTTTAATTTTATTTAATATAGTGGGTTGTTAATTAAAAAAAGTCTTAAAATACTTTGAAAAAACCTTTCAAATGTCTAAATTTGCGTTATGAAACGAAAATTACTGAGATTTTTTATCCTGTTTGTGGTAGCGTTTTTATGCGCGGCCGTCACTTCTTGCAGTTCGAAGAAGAAGGTTAATAGATCTTTTTATGACTCGCAACTTGAGGTTTTAAACAAAAGACCCTCCGGTAATGACAAAAATGACAATGCTCATAAGGATATCTCGAAGTTAAGGAAAAAAATTGTGCAGGAAGCTTACGGATGGCTCGGCACACCCTATGCTTATGGAAGAGAAGAAAAGGGTGTGGCTTGTGATTGCTCAGGAATGGTGATGCGTATATATGAAAAAATTGCGGGAATAAAGCTTCCCCGCAATAGTGCAAAGCAATCGGAGTTTTGTAGAAGTCTTAAGAAAAAAGATGTGCTTCCCGGTGATCTTTGTTTCTTCGCCACAGGTAAGGATCCGAATCGGATTTCACATGTCGGAATTATGGTGGACGATAATAATTTCATACACGCATCCACTTCAAAAGGGGTCGTCGTTTCCGATATCAATCAATCTTATTATGTGAGAACATTCATGGGATTTGGCAGAGTGCCCGACTGAAAGGGAAATATAAAAGATTAAATATAAAAGACTAAATATTATAGATATAGATATGCCGCAATTTACGCATTTACATGTCCACTCTCAATATAGCCTTCTTGACGGCAAGGCATCCATACAGGAACTTGTAGACCGATCAATTGAACTTGGAATGCGAGGAATAGCCCTTACAGACCATGGGAATATGTTTGGTGTAAAGGAAATGTGGAATTATGTGAATAAGAAGAATTCAAGTCTTCCCGATGATCAGAAATTCAAGCTTATCATTGGCTGTGAGATGTATGTCGCCAAAGACCGACTCACTGACAAACGTGATAAAAATGACAGGGGGTATCATCTTATCGTGCTTGCCAAAAATCAGAAGGGATATAAAAATCTGATCAAACTGGTCAGCAAGTCTTGGATAGATGGCATGTATTTCAAGCCGCGTACGGATAGGGTTGAACTTGAAGCGCATAAAGAAGGGTTGATTATCTGCAGTGCCTGTCTTGGTGGAGAAGTGCCGCAATTTATTCTCAATGATAATATAGGGGCGGCTGAAGAGAGAATTCTTTGGTATAAGAATACCTTCGGCGATGACTATTATCTGGAACTTCAAAGGCATGAGACATTTAAGGAAAATTCAAATAGGGAAGTATATCCGGAGCAATGTAAAGTCAATGAGGTGCTGATAGCTCTTGCAAAGAAACATGGCATAAAGCTTGTGGCCACAAATGACGTGCATTTCACCTACGAGGATGATGCTGAAGCTCATGACCGGCTGATATGCGTATCTATGCAGAAGACATTCAATGAAGCGCGTCTGCATTATACAAAACAGGAGTGGCTAAAATCTCCTGAAGAGATGGAAAAGATATTCTGTGACATTCCTGAGGCTCTCGACAACACAATGGAAGTGCTTGACAAAGTTGAATCTTATTCCATTGATCATTCTCCGATCATGCCATTCTTTGAAATTCCGGCAGATTTTGGAACGGAAGAAGAATATCGAAGCAGGATTAGTGAGGAGGAACTATATGATGAGTTCACTCAGGATGAGAATGGCAATGTAGTGTTGTCAAGAGAAGAAGGAGAGAAGAAGATCGCACGTCTCGGAGGTTACGATAAGCTGTATCGTATTAAGTTTGAGGCTGACTATCTTAAGAAGCTGACGATGGAAGGAGCAAAGAAACTTTATGGAGATCCATTGCCGGAGGAAGTGGCTGAGCGACTTAATTTCGAGCTTTATATTATGAAGACTATGGGCTTTCCGGGCTACTTCCTGATTGTTCAGGACTTCATCAACACAGGACGCAACAAACTTGGGGTCAGTATAGGTCCGGGACGTGGATCGGCCGCCGGATCGGCGGCGGCTTACTGCCTTGGAATCACAAGAATCGATCCCATTAAATATGACTTGCTGTTCGAGAGATTCTTGAATCCGGACCGTATTTCTCTCCCTGATATCGACGTTGACTTTGATGATGACGGACGATATGAGGTGTTGAAATATGTCACGGAAAAATATGGTGCTGAAAAAGTAGCTCATATCATCACCTTCCAGACTATGGCCACTAAGAGCGCTATCGCTGATGTGGCTCGTGTGCTTGAAGTGTCTGTGGCGGAATCTAACAGGTTGAAAAAATTGGTGCCTGACCGCTTGCCCGAAGTCAATGGGAAAGCGCCGAAGATCAATCTTAAGAATGTATTGAAATACAATAAGGAATTTGAAAATGAGACTCATAATCCTGATCCCAGGATACGAGATACAATCAAATATGCCACTCAGTTGGAAGGAAATATCCGCGGAACCGGTATTCATGCCTGTGGCGTGATCATATGTCGCGATGAGATTTCCGACTGGGTTCCCGTCTCTATTGCGACTGACGCTGACGGCACTAAGCAGATGACCACGCAGTATGAGGGGAGTATCATTGAAGACACGGGATTGATCAAGATGGATTTCCTTGGATTAAAGACACTGTCAATAATTAAAGAGACACTGGCTAACATTAAGGCTTCCAAGGGTATTGATCTTGATATTGAAAGTATCCCTCTGGATGATCCGGCTACATTCAAGCTTTATTGTGATGGTCGCACCACTTCGACATTCCAGTTTGAGTCGGCGGGTATGCGCACTTATCTGCGTCAGCTTCAACCTTCGAAGTTTGAAGATCTTATCGCCATGAACGCCCTGTATCGTCCGGGCCCTATGGACTATATTCCGTCGTTTATCGCCAGAAAGCATGGACAGGAGCCTATAGAATATGATATTCCGATTATGGAAAAATATCTAAAGGAAACATATGGTGTGACTGTATATCAGGAACAGGTCATGCTTCTGTCGCGCCTGCTTGCCAATTTTACTCGCGGAGAGAGCGATATGCTTCGTAAGGCTATGGGTAAGAAGCAGATCGACAAGATGCAGAAGTTGAAGGTGAAGTTCATGGCGGAAGGTCAGAAAAACGGCCATAAGGAAGAAGTGCTTGAAAAGATTTGGGCAGACTGGGAGAAATTTGCTTCTTATGCTTTCAATAAAAGTCATGCCACATGCTATAGCTGGGTTGCTTATCAAACCGGATATCTTAAGGCTAACTATCCTGCCGAGTATATGGCAGGCGTGCTTAGCCGCAACCTTGGAGCCGCTGACAAACTGAAGGTGATTATGGACGAATGTATCCGAATGGGACTTAAGGTAATGGGGCCGGATGTCAATGAATCTGTCGAGAAATTCGGTGTTTCCAAGGATGGTGTGATACGTTTCGGCCTTGGTGCGATTAAAGGTGTCGGCCAGAATGCCGTCAATACTATCATTGCCGAGAGGAAAAAGGATGGACCTTACAAAGATATTTATGATTTTGTGGAGCGGGTGAATCTTTCAGGTTGTAATCGGGCTGCAATAGAATCGCTTGCGATGGCCGGGGCTTTCGACAGTTTCGGCATAAAAAGGGAAATGCTTCTTCATCCGATGTTTGACACCACTTATGCGGACATGCTTGTCAAATATGGACAAAATTTCCAAAATGATAAGAATTCCCTCCAACTTTCCCTTTTTGGCGAATTTGAGAATATTGAGACAAACAGACCTCCATATCCTGATTTTGAACCATGGAATCGTCTCCGTCTTCTTGAAGAAGAAAAAAAACTCGTTCTGATTTATCTTAGTGATCATCCTCTGAGTGAATATTATATGGAGTTGACTTATGGATGCAATGCAAACTGCGACAATCTGGAAGATAAGTATGAGATGGGCGCTGTCCTTACTCTGGGCGGGATGGTGACCGATACCTCTACCAGAACCACAAAAAGGGGACAGCCTTTTGGAAAAGTCACTCTTGAGGACTTCAGTGGAAAACATGAATTTGCATTTTTCGGCAGGGATTATGATACACTTTTCCCAAGATTTAAACCAGGACTTCCTGTCTATATAAAAGGTCAGGTTCAAGGCCGAATGTTCAATCCCGGAGAAATGGAATTGAAGATATCAGAAGTTTCTTCTCTTGATGCTATCAAAGGGTCGGTTGCAAATTCATTGATGATTTATCTTGATAGGAATGTGAACGACAGCGAATTGTTTGAGTATCTCGGCAAGCTTGAATCCCGTCAGGATAGCAGGCAAGGAGATCTATATCTCAACCTGTATGATGCGGAGCGACAGCAAAGTATAAAAATTCACAGCCGCAAGAAGATTTTGCTCGACAAAAGCGTGATAGATCGCCTCGACACAATGTCGGTCAAATACAAAGTGATGACAGAATGATTGAAGGATCAGGATTCTGGTATCGGGGGCTTAAACTAATTGCGGGTAACAGATGTTGAAATAGTAAGTAGCTCGCAAAAATTAATGATATCAAGCTGCTTGAATTACATTATCGTTTAATTTCTGTGAGCTACTTAGGAATTAAAATTATGATCAAATACTATGGAAAAGCCAATTAATGAAGAAGTAAAAGAAGCAAATGCTGAATTAAATCAAGATGCACCATTTGCAGATGTGGATCCGAAGGCAGCCGATATGCCTGAATCTGTAGTTAAGGACCTCTGATAAATAGTAAAAATAAAGGGATGAACTTCAAAAGTTCATCCCTTTATTCATGCCTGTTTACTCTATCACAGGATAGTCTGAAGTTTAGCCTCCAGATCGGAGAGTTTTACAAGACCGACGGAACGCTCTTTTACCTCACCATCTTTAAAAAACAGTACTGTCGGAATATTACGAACGCGATTTTCGCTTGCGATCTCGTCGTTGTCGTCTATGTTAAGTTTTCCTACAGTCACCTGTTCGCCATATTTTTCGGCGAGTTCCTCCACGATAGGTCCGAGCTTGATGCAAGGTCCGCACCATGTAGCCCAAAAATCTATTACGACAGGCTTTCCGCTTTCAATTGCCTCACGAGCGGTCTGGTCATTGAATTCCAACATGATTATTTATTTTTTAGTTATATTGAATGTGTAAACAGCAAATGTTTTAGCTCCAATTGTCGTAGACCATGTGTTGCCATTGACATTTATTGGTGTTTCTTCTGGAGCGATAAGCGTGGGATTGTCAAGGCTGTTTTCTGCAGTCTCAACATCAGAATGTAATGTCACTGATTTTCCTCCGGAAAGTATGGTTTTCTTCATTCCGTCAAATGTCAGGTTGAGTTCCTGTGGATCATCAGATACATTAGCGACCTTAACTATGTAGGTATTCGCTTTCTTATCATATACGGCACTTGCAAAGAGTCCGTTTTGATCCGGATCGCCTGCTACGGTCTTGCCGTCCATTGTGAGAGGAAGCACAAAGTCACCCTTATTTGTGGAATAAAGCTGCTGCACGTAGTAACTTGAGGTTGGGAAACTCCTGAGATTGTCAAACCAGATCATATCCGGACGCCATTGCCAACCTTCGACATGGGCAAAGAGAGGAGCATACGTAGCCATATGCACTACATCGGCATTTCTTTCAAGTCCTGTCATGAAAGCTGCTTCAAGAAGAGCAGCATTGAAATGATTCCATTTCTTTCCTTTTCCATGGCAAGCATACTCGCCTGCAAACACCTTCGGACCTTTCCGGTCATATTTGTCGTATCGCCGGCCTTGCTCAAGAAACCATTTTTCGGGACGATAGAAGTGTTCATCCACGAGGTCAGCTTTCAGTCGAGTCATCTCTGGCCAAAGATAATCAAATTTCTTGCCTTCCGAATCAGGTCCGGACGAACCGATAATCTTGATTTCTGGATGTTGTTTGCGCATCGCGTCAAGGAATTTTTCAAGACGCTCGGGGTATTCCGGACCCCATTGTTCGTTGCCTATTCCGATATATTTCAGATTAAATGGTTCCGGATGTCCCATCTCCGCACGAAGTTTACCCCATTCAGTATCGGTGTTTCCATTAGCAAATTCCACGAGATCGAGCGCATCGTCAATAAACTGTTGAAGTTCTTCCCCTTCTGCATGTGCATGAGGATCATTATTCTGATATTGACACACGAGCCCTACATTGAGTATCGGGAGAGGTTCGCTTCCTATTTCCTCACTTAGCAGGAAGTAGTCGTAGAATCCAAGGCCATAGCTCTGGAAATAATCAGGGTAAAAACGATGAGGGAAAGTGTAATGCCAACGGTTTTCGTTTAGAGGACGGTTTTCCACAGGCCCAACGGTGTTTTTCCATTGATAACGAGTATCCATGTCTGTACCCTCCACTATACAACCGCCCGGAAAACGAAAAACTCCGGGATTGAGGTCGGCGAGTTTCTGTGCAAGGTCTTTACGCATGCCGTTTTCGTGACCATTCCATGTGTCAACCGGGAAGAGGGACACGTGCTCAAGGTCAACTCCGGATTTAGGAGTGGTCAGAAAAATTCGTAGATGAGCTTTTGCTTCGGTTTTGGATGGTTTAAGAATGACAGAATATTTCTTCCATTCTTTTCCAATTATTTCAATATCTTGCTTCGCTATGTCCTGGCGGTCACCCATATTGGCCGGATCAGTAAGCTCGATACGGAGTTTTGATTTTTCTTCGTCTACTGTTCTTGCCCATACTGAAAAACGGTATTCTTTGTCTTTTTCCACTCCGATACCGAAGAAACCTTCATTTTCAATACCTGTATGTTTATGAGCATGTCCCGGGTCTCCAAGACGTACATAATGTGGATTTCTCTCAAAAGGTCCGTCATCTTTCACTTTCACGTTGCCGAAAATATTCCAGCCCATAAAGGTTTGTGGAAATTCAAACGAACGGTTTTTAATAAGTTCAGCATAAAGCCCTCCATCCGCTCCGAAGTTGATATCCTCAAAGAAGATTCCATACATGGTGGGCTGTATAGGAGCGCCTACCTTGTTTGTCTTGATAACAAAGTCGTTGGTAGCCGCGCCGGCAGATAGGACGGAAAGTGCGGCAACGCTTGAAAGCAGATAGTTTAGGTTCTTCATGTCGTTCGGTTATAAATTTATAATTGCAAAGATAATCTTTATTTCCGACATAACCAAATTTTTATTTTCTAACCGATCTAATGCCTCGTAAGTAAAGATGTTTCTGAAATTATATCGCCATTGTCGGAAATACCTTCTATAATGACTTTATAGTTGGATTTTATGGGAAATTTCAGATTGATGGATTTCCCGTTCTCATCAAATTTGGCAGATGGGATCCAAAGCAAAGTCGGATGTGACTGCAATTCATATTCATCTGTATCAATAGAAAGCAATGGACTTGCGTATTCCTTGTAATGCTGATAGCCGAGTGGGAGATAGTCTTTTAATTCGAATTGCCTTTCCCAATTTACCTTATCTCCTTTTTTAGTCGTTATCACTACCGCGGCGCCACCATATGATGGACCTAAGACGATGCTATGTTCAGGACGAATGAAGTCTATTCTTTCAATTGTTTGGAACGGCACAGCCGCTTCAATTTCAGACAAAGTCGGACCATAAAATGAACTTCCTCCTATATTTTCGGGAAGTGCTTGACTGCGCCACGAAGAAGGTTGTCCGGCCACGTCATACACCATTGTCGCGTTGCCCCGGGGATCAAACAGCTTTCCATCAATATAATAGTTTATTTCTGAGTTTCTCCATTTTAAATGTCCCATGTGGTCCGAAATTCCACCTAACCCGTTTAATGCCTGCCATACGGAAGATATGCCTCTCATCTTCATATCGTCGGCACTTCTGGAGTAAGATACGAAATTAGCATATATATTATCGTTACTTTCCTTAAAAGCCTGAACATTTACCTCATCAAGTAATGTCCACCGGCTTCCTTTGAAAAAGTCGGCTATCTGATCGTCTGACACCACAGAAGTGGAATTATGCAAAACATCAATTTCCGGGAATTCATCAGGATAGATTTCATAGTTTGCTTCAAGTGCTCCCGTTTCATTCATTGCTTTAAATATATATGAGGTTCCTTCAGGAAAATCGAAGCCGTTGATATGAAACATCCCGTTTTTGTCAGTTTCGGCAAAAGTGCCGAAGTTCATTTTAGGGGCAATAGCGCTGATATAGACTCCCTCCATAGGGCTGTTTTTCCATCGTGAACGAACCTGGCCGGATATTTCCTGACCAATTTCCAGAGGAATTTTCGGTTCTTCGTATTTCCCTTGTATGGCATCAGGGAGATTATAGCGGCTCCAGCCGTTCACCATCATCAGGAGGTCGAGATTACGTTCGGCCTCGGTAGTATTGTTTGTGAAATAGTATGAAGGATTCTCAATTCGTCCTCTCAGTTCACTCTGGAGCATCAGTTGTGTGCGAATGTCGTTGTCAGTGGTAGCGCCGGTTATGTTTCCATTCGTGATCCGTACGGTGCAGTCTGCAGAATTCCCTTTGGGCATGCGTAGACTTATTGTAGTGGAGTCTGCACTGAGTTCAGATACTTCAGTGGCTTTTCTGTCAGCTCCCAAGAAGAATAACCGTTCGCTTAACACCGCATTGTCGCTTTTTGAAACAAGAAATGCCTGATAAAGTCCTTCCGGCATCTCGTCTTTGTCGAATGATAGTGGGGTAGTAGCCGATATAGGTGCAGATATAATACCGGCACCGCGCAGGGCTACCACCAGCTCAAGTTCCTCTCCGTCCCTTCCGGCTACACTGAATGTGCCTTTCGAACCGATTGCACGGTAACGCAAAGCTGCCGCTCCATCCTTTGGAGATCCAATTTCAACTGATTGTGATGCTCCATCCGGTCCTGAAAAGTAAGCTGCATAGGTGTCTCCGCTTTCAGGGATGAATGTAAAGCTTCCCATACCGTTGTGGACAGTACTGAATTTCACAATTTCATCACCTCTATTGTTTTTGATCACACCTGAGGCATTGATACCCTTTCCGTTTTCGTCAGTTGCTTTGAATGCAACAGTACAGGGTTGGTTTGCTATTAGCCACCCGCCTTCCGGATAGAAAGATATATCTGTTGACTCAACCGGATACTCAATCGTGAAATATTTACCGTAGTCTCCAAACTTCACGAGTACAATTTTTTCATCTTTGCTTCGGTTGAAATTTCTGCTCAATCCATTATCTGCATGGGGCATTTCCAG
This sequence comes from uncultured Porphyromonadaceae bacterium, assembly GCA_947174515.1. Classification (GTDB taxonomy): domain Bacteria; phylum Bacteroidota; class Bacteroidia; order Bacteroidales; family Muribaculaceae; genus Lepagella. The sequence continues at coordinate 5,163 of CAMWJD010000004.1, read as the reverse complement.
CGTATTGCCGTCGGGCATAGTCCAGGACATCACTTTATAATTGATAGGATTCCCTTCAATAGCCATGATTTTGAAATTTCCGGTTACTTCTCCATCTTTTGCAGGGAGGAATTTTGACTCAATTGTATATTTTGAACTTTGAGGTGCCATAATTCTGAGGGGTTTCCGGAAGAAGAAGTCTTTCCCTTGGTTTTCTGAATAGGCAGTATATGCAGACAGAGTGTAATCTCCTTCGTATATTTCCTCGTCTATAGGAATGTAGCCTGCATAGATTCCATCTCGTTCCATTAACTTGACTCGCTTATCTGCAAAACCAAAAGGTGTGAGAAGTTCTACGTAAACATACTTGCTTATCGCGGTCTGAGTGTGAGTGTCCGCATCCACAACGAAAGCACGAAGCCAGATTGTGTCTCCTCCACAGTAAAGGTCACGGTCGGTTACGACATGAAGTTTTTCCTGCGGATAGATGCTCAGTTGGTGGTTTAAGCGTTTAAGTGTACTCTGTTTTTCACTTTTGCGAGCAGGTGAAGGAGAGATGGAATAACTGGTGTTGAATGTAACTTCCACGAAATCTTTGGCGATATCCTGATTTATATTCCCATCCAGATAAGCCAAACCGACCATTCCCCATATATATATTACAAAAAGCGGTTTGCTTAAATAATCGTTTGAAGAAGAATTTTTACTATATATTTCTACTGCGACTGAAGTTTCAAGTCCGGTGATAGTAGATAATAGGGGATTGATAGTTCCCGGAGTATCCTTCGTATATGAAAATGCAATACTGTAATCATCCAGTGTTTCAAGCTTGGATGAAAGTTCACTCCGTTGTTCCTCATCATTCAGGAAGCCAAGAAAAATGAGTTTTTTTGCCGTGCGATGAGTTTTATTTCCTATATTCGTCGAAGCGCTGTCCAAGAGAGCCTGCAATTCCTTTCCTTTAATCACTTCGCATTGAATATCAGGCATATTCCTATAATATTTGATCAGCTGATCTACGGTCAGGGCATTAGCGATCAAGCTGCTGAAAAGCAGAGTCAGGATAAAGGTAATCTTTTTCATTTTGTCAAGTGAATTAGTCTATTAGGATAGCATTGTTGAGGGTGACTATGTCTATTTTTCCTTTTAAGAGGATAAAGGAGGCTTCTTCATTTCCTGTGACGGATATGAGTAGGATCTCAAGGTTACGGCCCTCTTTATCAAATACTCCTGATATCTCTACATTCTGTCCGTCGCTTGTAGTTTCCGTGATCACTTCCATCGGAAGTTTAGACAGTATGCTTTTGCATTTCTTTTCCACTTTATCCGCCATTTTCTTATCCTCACATGATATTATTTCAATGGATGAGAGATCTTTGAAAAGCTTTGACAGGTCGATAGCTGATTGGTCGCCGGTGATAGACATCGAAGCCCCGGCCAGTTTCAACATTGTCTTTCCGATATAGACGGAACTCACGCCCTTCATGGAAGCAACTTCAGTAAGCATACGCTGAGCTGAACAATTGACAGTCAGCAAACAGAAGATGGCTAATATTATATTCTTTAAGTTTTTCATTTCAATATGGATTTAGTTAGTTCCTTATATTCACCTATTGTTTTCTCTAAATTTTGAATTGCCTCGTTTGTCTTTTGGGAATTGACGGCTAAAAGTCTGCCGATTTCAAGTACAATTTTCTCCGCCTCTTCCGGATCTGTAATCTCTACATAGTTTTCATTAATATTATTTTGATCTGTTACATTCTCAGTTTTAGTTTTTACTTGACGAGGTTCAGGGGCAGGTGGATTGAGTTCCGCCACCGGCTTTTCCGGCATGACATTATGCTTGGAATTTTCTTCATTAAGAAGTGTATGAGATTTGGCAGGTGTCGCAGCTAAATGATTCATATTGTGAGTGGGTTCGGTTATCGGGGCGGAAAGCCATCTTATGCCGTTGGTTACTGCCACACATATACAAGCTGCCACTGCTGCATAGGTTATAGATATCTTCCATTTCTTTTTATTCTTGCTTGAAAATAAGTCTTCTGAACTCTCTGTGATCGCAGTAATTCTATCAGCAAGATGATCCGGGATGTCACAATCATCAGGCCCGGGGCACAACTCAGCTATTGATGAGAACAGTTCTTTATCAAGAGCCATATTCTGAGAGTTGAGATCGGCATCGGTTTCGGCGAAGAAACACTCTATGAGTTTTTCCTCATCCGGTGACGTTTCCCCTTCATAATATTTATGAAGCAGAAGTCGCAGATTATCGATATTAAGATTATTTTTCATTTTTCAGTAGTTCTTTTATAAGTTTTCTTCCTCTGCTCAGGATAACCCTTACATTTTCGGGGGATTCTCCAGTGGCAACGCTTATCTCATCGTTGGAAAGTTGACTGAAAATACTAAGCGTTAGAACTTTCCTGTGCCTGATATTTATTTTGGTAAGATAATTCATGATAAGGATGGCTGTTGAAGATAGGGAAACTTCGGAATCTGCAGTGGATTCGGATGGATACTGATACAAACTGTCTATTTTTTCAAAATATCTGTTTGAATTCTGACGGATCCGATCTATACAATGGTTTCTTATCGTTCGGTTGCAGAAAGACTGTGCATTTTCGGGAGCTTCCAGACGCTGATGTTTCTGCCATAATGCCGAGACGGTGTCTTGCACTGCATCCGACGCATCGTTTGAGTCACGGAGTATCGCAAATGCAGTGGCATACATTTGTCGGTAATTTGGAAGTATTATCCGTTTGAACTCTCCGTCGGTCATAACTGTAAGAAATATCAATGTTATATCATAATGACGAGAAAACGTATCAGATTGTTACATGATATTTTCAAGAGAGAATGATTTTTCCCGTAATCTATTTTTAGTAGCCTCCTCTTTGAGACTAATGATCGGTATGTGTTAGTTTGGTGACGGGTGTGGATGGTGACGATATAAACATTCATTCCTAAATTTTTCTTTGTGTTTTTTGTGCTCGTTTGGCAAAATTTTATTAATTTTGTGGTGAACTCGCAGTTTGTGAGTAAATCAGATATACATAAGATACTAACTGACCTGATATATGACAGATAATAGAATCCTTCTTTCGGCAGAATGGCCCGAAGATCCCAAATTTGTCGACGGCATCCGTCGTGCTCCGGACCGTCATTATACTTTAACTCCTGATAAGACAATAACGGCACTTAAGAATGCTCTTCGATATCTTCCGGAGGAACTTCATGAGAAAGCGGCTCCTGAATTTCTTGAGGAACTGCGCACACGTGGTCGCATATATGCCTATCGTTGGCGTCCTCAGGGCGACCTGAAGGCAAAGCCTGTCGATGAATACAAGGGAAAATGTCTTGCAGGAAAGGCTTTCCAGGTAATGATTGACAATAATCTCTGCTTTGACATAGCTCTTTATCCATATGAACTTGTCACTTATGGCGAGACCGGCCAGGTATGCCAAAACTGGCTTCAATACCGACTTATAAAAAAATATCTTGAAAACCTGACTGAAGACCAGACTCTTGTAGTGGAATCAGGCCATCCTCTCGGTCTCTTCCCCTCGCGTCCGGAAGCTCCACGGGTCATTATCACCAATGCAATGATGGTGGGCATGTTTGATAATCTCCACGACTGGCATGAAGCAATGCAGATGGGAGTTGCAAATTATGGACAGATGACAGCCGGAGGTTGGATGTATATCGGACCTCAAGGAATCGTGCATGGCACATTCAACACCATTCTCAATGCAGGGCGAATGAAACTCGGAGTCCCGCAAGATGGAGATCTCCGTGGTCATCTTTTTGTAAGTTCAGGCCTTGGCGGTATGAGCGGTGCTCAGCCGAAAGCCGCAGACATAGCGGGAGCCGTCTCAATTGTAGCTGAAGTAGATGCATCAAGAATAGCAACCCGCAAGAATCAGGGATGGGTGCAGGTGGTCACAGATGATCTTGCCGAAGCATTCCATCTCGCAGAGGAAGCAATGGTTGAGAAAAAGCCACTTTCTATTGCATATCATGGAAATATAGTAGATTTACTGGAATATGCGGTAAAAGAAAACAAAAAGATAGAACTGCTTAGTGACCAGACCTCATGCCATGCGGTGTATGAGGGCGGATATTGTCCTGCCGGTCTTTCTTTTGAGGAGCGTACTCGTCTGCTTCATGATAATCCTGAAGAATTCCGTCGTCTTGTAGACTTGACTCTTCACCGTCATTACAAAGCAATAAAGACCCTCGTGGATCGCGGCACATATTTCTTCGACTATGGCAACTCCTTCATGAAAGCTATGTATGATGCAGGAGTTAAAGAATTGTCGAAGAATGGTGTGGATGAGAAAGATGGTTTTATCTGGCCATCATATGTAGAAGACATCATGGGTCCGATGCTTTTCGACTTTGGATACGGTCCTTTCCGTTGGGTTTGCCTCAGCGGAAAACACGAAGACTTGGTGAAGACAGACAAGGCAGCTATGGATTGTATTCCCAAGGATCGACGCGGTCAGGACATGGACAACTGGGTATGGATACGCGATGCAGAAAAGAATGCACTCGTTGTTGGCACGCAAGCTCGTATTCTCTATCAGGATGCCATGGGTCGCCTGAAGATTGCCTTGAAATTCAATGATATGGTTCGTAAGGGAGAGGTAGGACCGATAATGCTTGGGCGCGACCATCATGATGTGAGCGGCACAGATTCTCCCTTCCGTGAAACATCCAATATCAAAGATGGATCTAACGTAATGGCAGATATGGCAGTACAGTGCTTTGCAGGCAACTGTGCACGCGGAATGAGTCTCGTTGCACTCCACAACGGTGGCGGTGTGGGAATCGGAAAGGCTATAAACGGTGGTTTCGGAATGATTTGCGACGGATCTGACAGAGTGGATGAAATTCTGACAAAGGCAATGCTTTGGGACGTTATGGGAGGCGTAGCTCGTAGGAGTTGGGCACGCAATGAAAACGCGATGGCCACTGTCAAGGAATGGAACGATACGCAAGCTGAAAACGGCTTCATGATCACAGAGCCTTTTATAGCAGATGAAGAATTCCTGAAATCAATTATCAATGATTAATTTAATGCCCAATTAGGCTAATTAGTCTAATTGGACCAAAAATTCTCAATTCTTAATTCTCAATTCTCAATTCTCAATTCTCAATTCTCAATTCTCAATTCTCAATTCA
>CAMWJD010000003.1 GCA_947174515.1 uncultured Porphyromonadaceae bacterium | reverse complement strand
GCCGAGGGTCGGCGCCATACGCTCTATGCTTTTTCCGGTCAATTGGGCAGCGGAGGTTTCTGGTATCCCGGATTTGTTGGTCCGGTGTTCGACTATCTCCAGCCGGAGGGCCACTTCAAGACAAAAGAAGCTGATATCTCCTGTCAGAATATTGAGATCAAGCGTTTTGAAGATGTGGCACTCGCGGATGCGTCAAAAGACTATGAAAAAGCTAAAAAGAGGCTGGATGCTGAAATTGCGGATTATAAGGAAAGATGCCGCCTGTCAAAACAGGAAAGGGATGCAAAAAGGAAGTCCGGGATGACAGATGAGGCCGAGATGGCTGCGATGATTAGCCAGAGTCAGTTTGAGAAAGCGGAACTTCATCGACTAAAAAAGAGGGTGAGGATGGAGCTTGAACCGGTCGAAACTAAACTGAAGGAAGTCCGGTTGCGTCTTGAAGCAATGAAGGAAAAGCGACGTTCAGATTCCGAAGCGTTGCAGAAATGGCTGTTCGATAATTTCTTCGTACTCAACGCCCGCGGTGAAAGTAAAAGTCTTAGCGATATTTTTGCCGATACTCCCATGAAGATTCCACCATCAGGAGCCGGAGAATGTTGCGCTCCCAAACTATTGCAGGCTGCCTATCTGCAGGGGTGGACTCCTGTGTCAATAGCCGAATACTGGTATGGCAGACCCAAGACGGGGGAGGTCAGGATACATGGACAGCACTATCCGGCATGCCGTGGCAAGTGTCTCCCCGTATTAAACTGGATGCTGCAAGGTCTTTCCATACATCCTCCGCTAAATAGCGACTGCATTTCAAGAGTCACGCAAAATCCTGAAATCATCTTTGAGAACCAATGGTTTTGCGTGGTCAATAAACCCAGCGGTATGCTCTCCGTGCCGGGAAAGGGTACGGCAATATCAGTGCAGCAATGGCTTGAAGAGAAATATGGGCCTGACAGGGAGGTGAAAGTGGCACATCGTCTTGATCAAGACACATCGGGCCTCTTGGTGGCCACCTTCGGAGCTCTTTCATTCAAACTCATGCAAAGGCTTTTTGCGACGCGGAGAGTAAAAAAGACCTATATAGCTGAATTGGATGGAGATTATGAATCGAAAGCCATACCGAAACAAGGCAGAATAGAATTGCCGCTTTCTCCTGATTGGTTTGACCGTCCGCGACAGCGTGTAGACATTGAAAAAGGGAAAGATGCCATCACGGAATATGAATTTATCGGAATAAAAAATGGAAGAAGTCGCGTTAAATTCCATCCTCTCACAGGCCGCACTCATCAACTTCGGGTGCATGCAGCCTCTCAGCAGGGTCTTGGAATGTCAATCGCCGGCGACCGCCTATACGGCAAGAGTCAGGGTAGTGTATCCCGGCTTTTGCTCCATGCTCAGAAGATAGAATTTACTTTCCCAATAGATGGAAGGTCATATATTTTTGAATGTGCAATCCCATTCAATTAGTTTTTTTGCAATTTTTTTGGATAATTTACCCATTATTGCTATTTTTGCGATATGAAATAAGGTTTCATTTCATAATTAGAAACTTATGGCTCGGACTAAACTTATAGCAAAGTATTCGGCTTTGGATACTTCCGATCTTGCGGAGCGTATCTTTAACACGATCACAACATACATTAAAGAACAAGGAATTGAAAATCTTCCAAATCTTGAGCTCAACGGAAGATGGACCGGCACCCTTTCCATCACCGAAGGGGGATGGCGTGGCGATTTTGATTTTCTTTATCCGGTCTTGAGCATGTGTCGCGTTGACCGTAGAGGTAATGTAGCCCCGGATATTGCGAAGATACAGAAAAGGGTGTCTGCATGGAGAGAAATGCTCCATACCCCTCATGACGACGATAAGTACATAGGAGTGTGCGATGACTCGTTTGATAATGATCATTACCTGAATGATGAAGCCAACGAATTTTATTCAGCTTCATATAAAAGTGAGCTTGATTACTTCCTGAATTCTGACAAGCCGGATAACCTGGACAATGATAAGGCTCTAACTGAAAAAGATGATATTTTCAGTGCCGAACGCACCGACGGCCGGAGAGTATTCGGTGAAGGTTTCGCTGTAGAGCGTATTGACAGTGCTGAGGATATGCGTAAAATCATGGAAGCTATTCAGGCTGATTTTGAGGCGGGAGGTGGTTCTTCGTGGATCAATCCTGATTTTGACATGGACAGCATCGAGGAGATGTATGCGGAATCATCGAAAGACAATAGATGGATGCAATGGATCGACGACCTCCGCAACGGGCGCCTCGGAGAACTCCCCGAAGATTTTGATGGGCTTGCCGAAGAATTCAAGGATTAAGGAGCCATATACTACAGAAATAATAAACCTCAACTATAATGAAATTGAAGAATCTATTTGTATCTCTAATTCTTGCGTCCTCTCCTCTGATAGCTGTAGCCGACGGCATCTACACCCGTCAATGTGATGACCCGGCAAAAGTGGAGCAATGCACCGGCTGGATGGAATCCGGGGCTTGGAGAAACGGCTTCGTGAAGGGGAATCCCCATGAGTCTGTGAATGTCGTGGATTTCTATGAGCAGTATTCAAAAAATAAAGAGCAGTGGGATGCCATGTTCAAATGGCTTCAGGAGACTGATCTCCTCGCAATTCCCGCCGGCAAACACCCTATTGAAGGAACTGCATTAGTGGCCAGCGTTGAAGACAGCAGTAATCGTCCGCTTGAAAAGAGCCGTACTGAAAGCCATCGGCAGAAAATTGACTTCCAATATGCCGTAAAGGGGATTGAGCGATTCGGCATCATCGACCATGAAACATCCACGCCAAACTGCGAATATAGGCCCGACGTGATCCATTATGATTACGATGCCTCGAAAGCAAAGTTCTATGATTCCACACCTGATAAATTTTTCTTATTCTTTCCGGAAGACTGGCATATAGCAAAAATTGCCAATGACACGGATGACCAGGATATACGGGTTATTGTGGTAAAAATAGACTATGTAGAATAAGACGCAATCTAAAAAATTAAGGGCGCATTTCTCTAAGTGAAGTGCGCCCTCTATTTTTTGAGATTGGAAATTAGCTGATAAAGAGGATCTCACGATATTTAGGGAGCGGCCACATGTCGTTGTCGACCACTTCCTCCAACTTGTCGATAGGCCGGCGGATTGCAAAGAGCGACTCAGCTATGTCATGATATGCCTTCGCTTTTTCATATTCATTTTCAATTTTATTGGCAGCCTTGCGTGCATCCACCATTGCAGATACCCGGTCTTGAATCTCCTCAACGAGGCGTGTCACCTTTTCAAGAAGTTTAATTTCGGTCTTTGCCATTTCCTTATAGGAATCCGGATAGATATCCTTGATCTGAGTGATTATTCCAAGAAGCTTAGCCTTGTAGTCAAGAGCGGCGGGTATAATATGGTTGATCGCCATCCTTCCGAGCACCCGAGCCTCGATCTGCACTTTTTTGGTGTAGGTCTCCCATTTCACCTCATTGCGAGCCTCAAGTTCAGCCTTAGTATAGACACCGGTGCGTGTGAACATCTTGACAGCCTCAGGCTTGGTGAATTCCTTAATCATCTCCGGCACGCTGACTTCTGTGTCCAGGCCGCGGCGCTTGGCCTCTTCTTTCCATTCGTCGGTGTAGCCGTTGCCATCAAAGCATACGGTGTCGATAATATCGGCAATCATAGGTTTCAGCACATCCATGACAGCCTCGGTCATGGGTTTGCCGGAGGCTATCTCTTTATCGACATCAGCCTTGAAAGAGAGGAGTTGGTCGGCAACCGCGGCATTGAGTGTGGTCATGGCTCCGGCGCAGTTGGCGCTTGAACCTACCGCACGGAACTCAAAGCGGTTGCCTGTGAATGCGAAAGGAGAAGTACGGTTTCGGTCGGTGTTGTCAACGAAAATCTCAGGGATCTCAATCAGTCCGACGGAAGCCCCCTTCTTGCCGGCAATCTCAATAGGTGTATCGGAAGGCATTTCCAAGAGTTTACGCAAAACGTCGGTCATGGCCTTTCCAAGGAAAGAAGAAATGATAGCCGGTGGAGCCTCGTTGGCGCCAAGGCGATGGGCATTGGTGGCAGTGGCAATAGAAGCCTTCAGCAATGCATTATGTTTCTGTACCGCCATAAGCACATTGACAAAGAATGTGACGAATTGCAGGTTGCCCATAGGATCCTTGCCGGGAGCAAGGAGGAGAGTTCCGGTATCGGTGCCAAGCGACCAGTTATTGTGCTTTCCGCTGCCGTTGATGCCGGCGAAAGGCTTCTCATGAAGCAACAGCACAAACTTATGCTTGCGTGCTATATCATTCATAAGATTCATGATCATCTGATTCTGGTCGTTGGAGAGGTTGGTCTCGCCATAAATAGGGGCAAGCTCAAACTGATTAGGGGCCACTTCATTGTGGCGGGTCTTCAACGGAATCCCAAGCCGATAACCGGCAATTTCAATATCACGCATGAAGGCGGCCACACGAGATGGAATGGCTCCGAAATAATGGTCGTCAAGCTGCTGATTTTTTGATGACTCGTGTCCCATCAGGGTTCTGCCGGTGAGCATAAGGTCGGGGCGGGCTGCATAGAAATCTTCGTCGACGAGAAAATATTCCTGTTCCCATCCAAGATATGAGTAAACTTTCTTCACATTAGGATCAAACATCCGGCAGATCGGGGTAGCTGCATCTGATACCGCCTTCAGGGCGCGTTTCAGAGGAGTCTTGTAGTCAAGGGCTTCTCCGGTGTAGGATATAAATACGGTAGGAATGCAAAGAGTGTCACCCTGAATGAAAACCGGAGAAGTGGGATCCCAGGCTGTGTATCCGCGCGCTTCGAAAGTGGCCCGTATGCCACCATTAGGGAAGGAGGAAGCGTCAGGTTCCTGCTGGAAAAGAGACTTGCCATTGAATTCCTCAATCATGCCCCCTTTGCCATCATATTCCATGAAGGAGTCATGTTTCTCGGCGGTTCCTTCGGTAAGCGGTTGAAACCAGTGAGTGATGTGAGTGACGCCATGCTCCATAGCCCAGGTCTTCATGCCTTCGGCCACTTGATCTGCAATTTCACGGTCGAGAGCCTTGTCGCCTTCAATGCAGGCAATCAGGGCATCGTAGGTGGAAGGTTTGAGATATTTGCGCATCTTGTCGCGGTTGAACACAAGTTCTCCGAAATATTCAGATGGCCGGCTTTCGGGAGCCTCAACGTCAAGAGCTGATTTCTTAAAAGCATCCTGAACTACGTCAAATCTAAGTTTGCTCATAATTTTCCTAATATGATTTTTTCCTGTTTTTAATTCTTTATAAAGGTAGAGAGGCTAATTACCCTATCGGGTAACCAGCCTCTCGAATATCGTTGCTTGCCGAGCCTCAAATCATTACCGCCGGACTGGTGCGGCGGTAATATGCAGACAAGCGAACCTGAACGTCATCATTCAAGTTCTGTTGCTGATTTTGTTGCTGCGCAATGTTCTTTCTCGTTGTTGTCATAATCAATTTTGATTTACGATGCAAAATTACATATAGTTTTTTAAATCTGCAAATTCTTTTCTAAATATTTTTTTAAAATTGCAAATATTTTGAAAAAACTATGATTTTATAGCAAAAATCAACTATCCGGCAGAAGACAGATGGCAACGGACTGTCTGACTTTAATTGTTGGGGCGCTCCTCTCGCTGATATGCAGCGCAGCAAATAAAGAAATGTTCGGGGAGGCGATATTGTGAATGGGATGGTGGCCTTGTGAACAAATCATGAGAATGGTTGTTTTATTGATGAAACCTTAATGATTATTGATACTATAGAAGACACTGAAATTTAATTTATAACTATAAAAAACACAATTAAAATGGCACACGAAGAAAGACATGACGGTGCATTGCACCTCGCATTTGATATTGCAAAATTAGCACTTAAGGTAGGTGCTGTAGCAGCAGCATTCTGCGCTGTGAAAGAGATACACAACGTGCATCGCGCAATTGAAAGACGTCGCGAAGATAAGAAATAATTATTGAAATACGACCCAAAGTGAAAGGGACACTCCGAATCGGAATGTCCCTTTTTTGTGTTGTCGCCCGTTGGGTGATTATTTCATGTCGAGATATTTGATTTCATCCTTGTCATTGTAGTTGAGGTTTTCGCCTCCCATGCCCCAGATGAACATATAGTTTGAAGTTCCGGCTGCGGCGTGGATGCTCCATTCCGGGCTCATGATAGCCTGCTCGTTGTGGAGCCAAACCACACGGTTTTCCTGCGGTTCGCCCATAAGATGGCAGATGGCGTTTCCTTCCGGCACATTGAAATAGAAATAAGCTTCAACGCGGCGGTCGTGAGTGTGGGCTGGCATGGTGTTCCAAACGCTGCCGGGCATGAGCTCAGTCAGACCCATCTGCAGTTGGCAGGGACCTTCCTGAAGCACATTGTTTGTGATGAGCTGATTGATGATGCGGTCGTTGCTTTCTTCCAGGCTGCCGAGGTGCATACGGTTGGCGGGGATAGTGCCTTTGCGTCCGTCGATGGTTATAAGCTGAGTCTTATACTGCTTGTAGGCCGGGGTGGAGTTTAAGTAGAATCGTGCCGGAGTAGAGTTGTCTTTGCTTCGGAAAGTCACATTCTTATTTCCACATCCCACATAGAGGGCATCCTTGAAATGAAGTTCATAATCTTTGCCGTCGACAGTCACGATGCCGTCGCCGCCGACGTTAATCACACCGAGTTCGCGGCGCTCAAGGAAGTATTCGGCCTTAAGGGGATCTATAGTCTCAAGGGTAATTGTCTTTCCTACGGGAACAACGCCACCAAAGATAACGCGGTCATACATAGAGTAAGTGAGGTTGATTTTATTTTCTTCCATCACCTTTTCCATGCAGAAGCGGTCGCGGAGCTGGTTGGTGTCATACTCCTTAACGTCGTCGGGATGACAAGCACGTTGGATGGTATAGGAGGTCTGGGCGGAGAGAGAGAAAGCTGCGGCAATAGCAGCGAATGAGAATAGAATTTTTTTCATTTTTTTATGATTAAATGTTTTCTTGGAGACGGTCGGAGTCTTTTTGTATCATGTCGCGCTGATTGCGAGCGATGTGCACGCGGTTCCACCACATCATGCCGCAAGCAATTATGACGAGGATTCCGGCACCGATCCATTTCAGATTGACTGAGCATTGATATAGCACCCAGCATAGGGGTGAAGAAGCGAAGTCGAGCGATCCTCCTTCAAATCCTTGTGGGATTGCCACTGCGGAATCGCCGGTGGCGATATACACGTCGTGAGCGGCCAATGTAAATGCAGGAGCAATGTTTGTCACCATATACAGGCCGGCTGTGATAATAATGACACCGATGATGAAAGTCTTAAGCACGTTCCCTTTTGTGAAAGGGAGCACGAGCGGAAAGAGATAGAACATACCGGCCAGCGAGGCGAGGGGCAGGAACTGGTTGCCCGGAAGAATAACCGCAAGGAGAAGAGTCACGGGTATAAGGAGGAGAGAGACCACGAGAGTCGTAGGATGGCCGATTACGAGAGCCGGCGACATACCGATGCTCAGGCCGTCGGCACCTTTGAACTTACGGGCGATCAGACTTCGTGTGGCATCGGAGATTGGTTTCAAACCCTCTATGAAAAGCACTGTCACACGCGGGATGAGTTCCATGACGGCGCCCATCTTAATGCCAAGAGAAAGTATGCGTGGGATGCTGTCGACGATCTCATTCCATGAAGTGCATGTGAGGCAGCCGATTCCGACTCCGACCACAACACCAAGGAATAGAGGTTCGCCAAGGATGCCGAATTTTTTCTTCATTCCTTCAGCATCGATCTCGATCTTGTTGAGTCCGGGGATTTTATCAAGACCCTTATTTATGATCCAAGCGAAGGGGGCGAAACCGGCGCAGAATGGTTGAGGGATAGAGATCCCGTCCATATCCTTATAGAAATTCTGAAACTTATAAGCTGTCATATCTGCCAGCACGAGAGTTACTATGTAGCAGATGATGGCTCCGAAGAATCCCCATGCGAGAGACTCGGTGGCAAAATAGATTACGGCACCGATGAAAGCGAAGTGCCAATAGTTCCAGAGGTCGATATTTACAGTTCTTGTAGTCTTGGTGAGAAGCATCAGGAGATTGACGCCAAGGCAGACCGGGATGATGAAAGCGCCCACTGCTGTGTTGTAAGCCACAGCGGCAGCCGCAGGCCATCCCATGTCGAACACTTTAAGCTGGAGTCCATAGATTTCCACCACTGATTGAAGTGCCGGTCCGAGGGCGGAAGTCAGAAGGGCCGTCACGATAGACAGACCGATAAAGCCGACGCCTACCTTCAGGCCGCTTTTGAGAGCGTCGCCGAGCTTAATTCCGATGCAGACGCCAAGGATAGTGAAGATGACAGGCATCATCACGGCGGCTCCGAGGCCGATGATATACGCGAATACCTGTTCCATTAGATTGAAAAGTTTAACATGATTATATAATCGTTAGGTGTTGTTTGGATTGCAAAGATAATAAAAAAAATCGGGAGAAGAGGACTTTTGCGATGAAAAAGCGATTTTGCTCATTGTCGTTGAAATTTCCAGCGTTTGTGGGTCCAGAGCCAGAGCGGAGGTTGCCTTCGGATTGAGTCTTCGAGCATTCTAAAATATAAGTCAGTGACTTTATTTTCCGGTTCTTCCGCCACGTCGGGAGAAAGCTTTATGAATCGTCCTACGTAGTAGTTGCGCTCCGGACGACTCATGTCGAGATAATAAGCTGCGGCATTAATCTTCCGGCTTATCTTCTCAGCACCTGTATATACAGCAGTGTCATGATTAAGAAACGGGATCCAGTGATGAATCGCATTCCATGATGGAGTCTGGTCGGCTATATATCCGGTGACTGTAGCGGTGCCTTTAGCCGAAAATTCCAGCAATGTCTTTGCAGATGTAGCCATCGGGAGATTAGTGGCTCCGAAGCGGCTTCGTATGGCACCGAACACCTGATCTGCTGCGACATTTGCAAGAGGATGATAAATCTGGCAAGGGATTGCGCCGGTGGAGAGATCAAGCCAAAGAGGCATTGTTGACACCCACTCCCAGTTGCAGAAATGTCCGAGAAAAATGCTTACGTTCTTGCCTGCACGGAGATCTTCATTTAATTGCTCTATATTCACAAACCTCATCCGGCGTTTCATCTCATCGACATTCATGGAGCCCAGCTTCACTGTCTCGATGAAATAGTCGGCGAGGAAATGATAGAACCCTTTTACGGTCTTGTCCACCTCCTTTTCATCCATATCCGGGAAAGATGCGCGTATATTGCCACGGCAAACGGAGACACGGTATTTCACCACACTGTGCGCTAACCATGCGATAAAGGAAGAAAGGCCTCTTAACATGGGCCATGGCAACGCGCCCAGACTCCGGAAAGTACCGGAGAGCAGGGCCCGATTGATAGCTATAAGAGTCTTATTATGAGTATGCTTACCCATTAGATGGAAAGTCGGCGTAAGGTGTTGAGCTTTTCGCGGTTGACTGTCTTTTCGTTTTTGACCGCCTTCACGAAAGGCACATACACGATCTCATCATTGCGAATTCCGATCATTACGTTGCGCTGGTCGTCGAGCAGAGCATCGACAGCGGCAGCGCCCATGCGGGAAGCAAGTATACGGTCGAGCGCAGTCGGGCTTCCTCCGCGCTGAAGGTGGCCGAGGATAGAAACACGCACGTCGTAGTTAGGATACTCATCCTTGACACGCTGAGCGAGCCCCATGGCTCCACCGGTGACAGGAGATTCTGCGACAAGCACAATAGAAGAGTTCTTCGACTTGCGGAAACCGTTTTGGATTAGTTCGGCAAGCTGGTCTACCTCCGTGGATATTTCCGGGATAATGGCAGCTTCAGCACCGGCGGCGATAGCTCCGTTGAGGGCAAGGAATCCGGCGTTGCGCCCCATCACCTCGATGAAAAAGAGGCGTTCGTGGCTGGTGGCAGTGTCGCGGATTTTATCGACACACTCCATAATTGTATTTAATGCGGTGTCATAGCCTATGGTCCAGTCTGTGCCGTAAAGGTCATTGTCAATAGTTCCCGGCAGCCCTACGATCGGGAATTGGAATTCATTAGCGAAGATTCTTGCTCCGGTAAGCGAACCATCGCCTCCAATCACGCAAAGGCTGTCAATTTCGTGACGCTTAAGCACATCATAGGCGCATTGCCGCCCTTCGGGAGTCTCGAATTCTTTGCAACGGGCAGTCTTGAGGATAGTGCCTCCGCGCTGAATGATGTTGGATACGTTTTGAGTGGAAAATTCCTCTATTTCATCTGAAATCAGGCCTTTGTAGCCACGGTAGATACCAAATACTTTGAAACCGGAAGTGATACCGGCTCGTGTGACGGCTCGGATTGCGGCGTTCATTCCAGGTGCGTCACCGCCCGAAGTCAAGATGCCGATGCTTTTGATATTGCTCATAATTCAATGAATTAATGCATAATGCATAGTTGATACGATAATTTTAAAGATGTTAATGTGCTTCAAGCCAATTGGCGCCGAAGCCTGCGGAGGCAGTCAACGGGACTTTTCCATTCCAAGCCGACTGCATGCACCTCTCCACTATCTCCTGCAAAGCTCCCTCTTCGCCAGGCACTACGTCGAAGTTTAATTCATCGTGCACTTGCATGATCATCTTCGACTTCATGTGCTTTTCCTGCATTTCATGCCAAATACTGACCATGGCGAGTTTCATCACGTCGGCGGCAGTGCCTTGCACGGGAGCATTTATTGCGTTTCGCTCGGCATATCCGCGCACTACCGGATTTTTGCTGTTGATGTCGGGGAGCCGGCGCTTGCGGCCCATTCTGGTGATGGCATATCCGTTTTCGCGTGCATACTCCACACTCTCGCTCATGTATCTATGGATCGAAGGGAAAGTGGTGAAGTAGCCGTCTATGAGTTCCTTGGCTTCCTGGCGAGGAATCCGGAGCCGAGATGCGAGGCCAAAGGCTGTGATTCCGTAAAGAATACCAAAATTTGCAGTCTTGGCTTTCCGGCGTTCGTCGGCAGTGACCTCATCGGGAGACACATGGTTGATTTTAGCGGCAGTAATGGCATGTATATCATTGCCATTACGGAAGGCCTCAATCATCGTCTCATCATCGGCGAAGTCGGCGACAAGACGAAGCTCAATCTGGCTATAATCCGCTGAAAGGAAAAGATGTCCGTCATCGGGGATAAACGCCCGGCGGATATCACGTCCCATCTCATCGCGGACAGGAATATTCTGGAGGTTGGGCGATGATGAGGAGAGGCGTCCTGTCGCAGTCACGGTCTGGTTGTAGTTGGTGTGAATTTTCCCGGTGACCTTATTTATTGACTCTGGCAGAGCGTTTAGATAGGTAGAGAGGAGTTTCTTGATCTGTCGATACTCAAGAATCTTGCCTATGATGGGACTCTTCCATGCAATTTTTTCAAGAATCTCTTCTGAAGTGGAATATTGACCTGTCTTGGTCTTTTTAGCTTTGGGATCGAGGTTTAGTTTGCCGAAAAGGATTTCACCCACCTGAGCCGGACTTCCAACATTGAATTCCTCTCCGGCCATATCATATATTTCGGTGCAAAGGATGCGAGATCGTTCTTCCATACCCTCGGCAGCTGCGGCGAGCGCAGCCGTATCGATACGCACTCCGGAGAATTCCATATCAGCGAGCACGGGCACAAGCGGGAGCTCGATATCGGTCATCAACGGCGTCATATTTTCAGCCTCCAGTGCTGTCGAGAAAATGTCTTTGAGTCTTAGGGCCATAGCGGCCGGCTCAGCAGATTTCGGCGTTCCGCTAAGAGAGTATCCCAAATACTTCTCCGCGAGGAGTTCGGGGCTATGGCGCATTTCAGGTTCGAGCAGATAGTGCGCGATCGTCACATCGTAGAAATTGACCATGCTCATGGGGTTGGTGTCTTTATCTGCTCGGTGTCTGCGTGCAATCACCATATCGCGTTTTGAGGCAACGGACACTTTCAGAATATTTGGATCTGACAGTATTGAAAGGATGGTCTGGATGGAATTCGGAAATGATGAGTCGACATACCATGAACGGCCATCCTGAATAGCAATGGCAGTTCCAATCCAGGAGGCTTCCATATCGTTTTCACCTTTGGAGTCTAAGAAGATCCCGATAGCTGACTCATTTTTGACGGCAGTGGCCATTTCTTGAAGCAGATCGTCAGTTTCGATATAGACACAACTCTCGTCAGGCGAACCGGCCGTCGGCGCTTCAGCAACGGGAGCGAAACCTGCAGGCTCTTCAAAATCAAAGAGTGAGGGTTGGCTAATAGAACCGGTAGTTTTAGCTGTGTCTGATCCTTCGTTGGCTTTCCTGTCTGAACCTTTGCTTTCTTCGGCAAGACGACGTTCGATACGCGCCGTCAGGGTGCGGAATTCAAGTTGCCTGAATATTTCAAACAGACGATCTTTATCCATATTCCCAAGAACGAGGCTGTCCGGGGTGGCGTCGATAGGGACATCGGTGCGGATAGTGGCGAGATCTTTCGAAAGCATGATCAGTGCGGCATTATCTTCGATTTTCTTCTTGAGAGCCCCCTTTAGTCGGGCAGCTTGCGCAATGATGTTTTCTGCAGTTCCGAAATCGGCAATAAGTTTTTGGGCGGTTTTCTCTCCGACTCCGGGACACCCCGGGATATTGTCGATTTTATCGCCCATCAAGGCAAGAAGGTCGATCACTTGGTCCGTACGCCGGATTCCATATCGCTCACACACCTCTTTCTCTCCACGAAGTTCAAAATCCTGACCTCGGTAGGCAGGTTTGTATTGTATGATATTGGAAGAGACCAGCTGCCCGAAGTCTTTATCAGGAGTCATCATATAAGTGGTGAACCCCTCTTTGGAAGCGCGGGTAGCCATTGTTCCTATCACGTCGTCGGCTTCATAACCTTCAGATTCAAGGATCCGGATGCCATAACATTCAATAATCGACTTAATGATGGGGATAGAACGTTTGATGTCTTCCGGGGTGTCGGGACGTTCCCCTTTGTAAGAGTCAAGAAGTTCAGACCTGAAAGTCGGACCTTTAGGATCGAAGCATACAGCTATATGAGAAGGTTTCTCCTTTCTGAGCAATTCTTCAAGAGTATTCACGAAGCCGAAGACTGCAGAGGTGTTGAAACCGTCGCTTGTCATTCTTGGCATCTTGATAAGAGCGTAGTAAGCCCTGAAGATTAATGCATATGCATCAAGAAGGAATAGTCTTTTTTCTCCCATATCAGATAAAAATAAAAATAATGCAAGGCATGAAGAGCCCGTCACAAATGTTTCAAGATAGGCTCTAAATACCATACTTCACCACAAAAATAACAAATATCTTCGAGAGTATTACCGAAAATGTAAAAATATTTTGTAATTTTGTGGAGAAAAACGGAAATACGGCAATACAAACCGTTCTGAAGAGAACAATGTCGAACACAACAATCGAAAAAATACGATTCCATTTAAGTGACGAACTTGCATCAATGAATGTCATCATTCGGACAAGTCTGTCAACGTCCAATCCATTGATGGGGAGGGTGGTGGATCAGTATCTGCGTACTAAAGGGAAGCAGATACGCCCGTTGCTTGTGCTCATGAGCGCACATCTTTTTGGTGAAATCAACGACTCCACGCTTCATGCCGCGGCATCCCTTGAGATGCTTCATAATGCCACGTTGATTCATGATGATGTTGTGGACAATGCAGAGTATAGGCGAAAAACGCCAACCATCAATAAGGATTTTGACAACCGGATAGCCGTGCTTGTAGGCGATTTCTTCGTAAGTACAGCTCTTCAGGAGGCGATCCGGACCAAAGAGATGACGGCTGTTCTGTCGGTGGCGGAACTTGGCAAGGAGCTTTCGCTTGGAGAGATCGACCAGATATCGAATGCGCGCGACAGGGCGATCGATGAAAAACGGTATTTTGAGGTAATAGGTAAAAAGACAGCATCTCTCTTTATGAAATGCGCTAAGATGGGTGCCGAGACCACCCGGGCATCTAAGGAAGAGATAAATTGTCTGATTGAATACGCTCGTCTGCTGGGGCTTTGCTTCCAAATAAAAGACGATATTTTTGATTATTTTGAAGACAAAGAAGTTGGGAAGCCAACAGGAAACGACTTGCGGGAGAATAAGATAAGTCTGCCGCTGATATATGCGGTCAATTCTTCTGAAGGAGATGAGAGCGACAGGATGCGTTCGCTTCTTCAGCGAGGCGAATTGACAGATGAAGAAATAGCGATGCTCATAACATTCGCTAAAGAGAAAGGGGGCATAGACTACGCCTATAAGGTTATGGAACGTCTGCGCAAAGAAGGGGACGGTATTCTTCAGAAATTGCCCGATAATGAGTGGCGCTCCTACTTTGCTGATTTGTTTGATTTCACGATAAGCCGAGATTTCTAAGAGTCTCATCTCATAAAATGATGCGAGGCGCGATTTATCGCACCTCGTATTGTTTTATCGATTGTTTTATTGTGAGATTGTGTAGCCGGTCGGGTGTGGATATGAAAGAAGACCACTTATCAGAACAGTCCCGCTATCGACAGCGGAATGTAGAGTGTATTAGTGATGACGCCGAGCACGAAAGAAACGATAATCCAGATTTCAGCATTTCTGGAAGCTCGCTTTGCGCCTTCCATATCACCTTCATAATATTTTGAGCTGACCTTAGCGGAATTGATTATAGCCACAATGCCCGGAATGAAGCAGCAAAGAATGGTTGTTATTACAGACCATACTAAGAAAGTATCGGGCATAGGCTCTTGCCTGGCAGCCACAGGAGCCGGCTCTGTCTTAACCGGTTGTTGCAGGGGAATTGGAGGCACATTGTTTGGCACGCCGAGGGCATCAGCCCATGCATCATCGACACTTTTAGGGACAGCCGGAGGTGTCAAAGATGTCACGAGTTTCAGAACAGCTTCGGGGAAGGCGATATATTCCACATCATGCACTTTAGCCTCCAGAGATTCCGGAGTGTCATCGGGCAAGACCGCGACTTCTTTTTGAACCACAATGGGCCCGGCATCTATTTCGTTGGTGACGATGTGGACAGTGGCGCCACTTTTAGTTTCCCCGGCTTCGATTACAGCTTTATGCACGTTAGCCCCGTGCATGCCTTTGCCTCCATAAGCCGGAAGAAGAGACGGATGAATATTCAGAATCTTGCCTTCGTAGGCATTTACTATTTCATCACTCAGGAAGCAGAGGAATCCGGCAAGTGCAATAATCTTTATATCGTGTGAACGGAGTGTGTCAAGGATCACCTGGGGTTGCTCTTTCCATACGCTTCTTGGGAAAAAGAGGGTCTCCACACCAAGATCTTTCATCTTTTCAATGACCGGCGCATTCTCTTTGTCGGTTAGACAAAGAGCAACGTGAATTCGGTTGCCGGAATTGAAAGCCTTTACAAGATTTACGGCATTTGAGCCGGTGCCTGAGGCAAAAACTGCTATGTTTGTCATTGCTTTTTCATCAATGCATAATTCATAAAGCATAATTTAATGAGAGAGGTCCTTAATTTGATGCAGGATGAATCATACGCTTTTATAAGATTAAACAAATTAGATAGTTATGCATTTTGCATTGGGCATTATGCATTGATTATGAAGAGGAGAGGGCGTGCAGACGTGAATATTGGCCGCCGAGTGCGATTAATTGGGCATGTGTGCCCTGCTCGATGATTTTCCCGTCTTTCATCACGCATATCATGTCGGCATTAACGATAGTGGAAAGCCGATGTGCGATCACTACAGTGGTGCGGTCAGACATCAACCTGTCCAGAGCCTCTTGCACAAGTCGTTCACTCTCATTGTCAAGGGCGGAAGTAGCTTCATCAAGAATGAGAATATCCGGATTTTTTAAGATCGACCTCGCGATGCTGATGCGTTGCCGTTCCCCTCCGGACAAGCGGCATCCGCGATCGCCGAGCATTGTGTCATAGCCATCCGGAGTAGCCATGATGAAATCATGGGCATTAGCAATTTTGGCGGCTCGTTCTATTTCTTCTTGTGTGGCATTTTCATTTCCAAAGGCGATATTATTGCGGAATGTATCGTTGAAAAGAATCGCTTCCTGGTTGACGTTGCCCATCAAAGCACGCAAGTCGGCGACTTTTACATCTCGCACGTCGTGGCCTTTGACAAGTATCCGGCCTTCGGTGACATCATAGAATCGGGGAATAAGGTCGACAAGTGTGGATTTTCCGGAACCGGATTGTCCTACGATAGCCACTGTGTGACCTTTGGGCACTTTTAGATTGATATTTTTGAGTACGGTTCTGTCCTTGTCATCATCGTAGTGGAAAGAGACGTTTTTAAATTCAATAGCCGGAGAAGATCCATTTTCAGAAATTTCTTCCGGAGTCCCGGGGTCTTGAATCGGATTTTTTGCATCAAGAATTTTATCGATACGGGCCAGTGCCGCCATGCCTTTAGAGATGGCATAGCCGGTCTTGGAAAGATCTTTTGCGGGATTGATGATGCTATAGAATATTGTCATGTAGAAAATAAAGGAGGGAGCATCGATTGTGGACGAACCCGAAAGGATCAGCGTACCTCCAAACCAGAGAACCACCATTACAGCGATAGTGCCCAGAAATTCGCTCATCGGGTGGGCGAGAGCCTGGCGGCGCAGCATGGCGTTTGCTGACTTCACATAGCTTTTAGTCTCGCTGTTAAACCTGGATTTCATCTGCTTTTCAGCATTGAAAGCCTTTATGATCCTAAGGCCGCCGAGACTTTCCTCAATGGTCGACATAATCAGTCCGCCTATCTGCATGGTGCGCAAGCTCTCGGCCTTAAGCTTTTTGCCTACGGTACCCATCACCCATCCCATGACGGGGAGCAATACAAATACAAAAAGAGTAAGCCTCCAGCTTATCGCGATCATCGTGATGAGATAGATCAATATCAGCATGGGATAGCGGAAGAGAGCATAGATGGAAGACATGACTGACGACTCAACTTCGTTGACATCTCCTCCCATCCGGGATATTATATCACCCTTGTGTTCCCCATTGAAAAATCCAATAGGCAAAGTAAGAACTTTGGCATACATCGCTGTCCTGATGTCACGCACCACTCCATTGCGCATGGGGATAGTGAAGTATTCGCTCAGATATCCGGTCATGACCTTTACCAAAGTCATCACCACAAAGATAGTGCCTAAAAGAGCCAACGCCTTCGACTCTCCACGTGTCTCAATTATATGCCCGGTGAAATAGTAAAAATTATTTGTGACGGTATCTACAAAATCAGCAGAATTCCAAGGCTTGAAGTGGTAGGTTTTATGTTGAACTCCAAAGATGACCTGAAGGATCGGAATTATGAAAGCAAAAGAGAATACGGTCATCAATCCGTTGAGAATATTGAAAAATATGCTCAGCGCGATAGTGCCGACATAAGGACGGGCAAACCGACGGAGAAATCTTATAAATTCGTTCATTTATTTCTTAGTTGGAATTTTCAGCTCGGCCCCTGCACGAATGGCATCACTTTTCATTCCATTTGCTTTCTTGATTTGTTCAACAGTCACACCATATTTTTTTGCAATTCTGCCAAGGTTTTCGCCGCTTTTTATCTTATGGACAGTTGTCTTTTTAGCAGAAGCCTTTGCAGTTGTCTTTGATGCCGTTGATTTAGAAGTAGATTTGGAATACGAAGATTTAGTTGCAGTTGTCTTTGATGCAGCAGCGGGTTTTGAAGTGTCAGCCGTCTGTGAAGCATTTTTTTGAGGAGTACGGCTGACTGTTTCCGTGTCAGCAGGTTGAGATTGCGCCACAAGGCCGGGATCGACATTGTTGATAGTCAAAATCTGCCCTACTCTGACGGCATTTCTCCGGAGATTATTCGCCGTTCTGATATCTGAAGCCAGGACTCCATATTTAGTCGCAATGGAATTAAGGGTCTCTCCTGCGGCAACTTTATGGGATACTGTGGTGGGAGATGACACGGATTGGGGGAGTTTGGAAGATTCGGCTAAATCAGAGGAATTATCCGGCAAACTCTGTGCAGATGCTGCAGAAGCAGGCTGCACGTTTGTGCGCTGACGGTATTTATCAGCCTGATAAGCCAGAATCTGATCATGGCTCATGATATATGCCTGTATTTGTTTTGAAGGGAGAGTAAGCATATAGGGATGTTCCGGAGAGCCGGGTATGATATCCTCACGATATTGGGGATTCAGAATCCGGAGTTCATCCTTAGGGAGGCCGAGCACGGCTTCAATCTGGTCGAAGTGGATGCGCTCGCAGATTCCTACTGTATCCGTAATGATCGGTTTTGTCGGGAGCACCGGGTTGATATTGTGTTGAGGATAATAAGTCATCACATAGTTGGCGGCGATGAACATAGGGACATATCCGCGGGTCTCATCGGAAAGATAAGGATAAATACTCCAGAAATCAGCTTTCGACGGGTCTCCTCCGGCACGCCTGATAGCCTTGTTTACTGCGTTTGGTCCGGAATTATATGCGGCGATGGCAAGACTCCAGTCACCGTAAGTGTCAAAAAGTTGCTTTAGAAGGTCGGCTGCACCGTTCGATGCGGCATATGGATCACGTCGTTCATCGACAAGGCTGTTACATTCGAGCCCCAGGCCTTTGCCGGTCGCCAACATCAATTGCCAAAGGCCTGTGGCCCCATGTTTGCTGACAGCGTTGGGATCAAGCGCCGATTCAATGACCGGAAGATATTTGAGTTCCTGAGGGAGCCCCCTCGCTTCAAGGGCCTGCTCAAATATGGGCATGTAGTAAAGTCCCAATCCCAGAATTGCCGCCACTTGATTACGTCCGTTTTTAGTGTATCGGTCGATATATTGCCTTACAATAGGATTGAAAGGCATTTCAATGACTGTAGGCATGCTTGCCAGTCTCTTTTCAATCGTGGCATCGGAAGTCTCGACATCCTTCTTTGAAGAATAGCTGTTGTCGGTCGCTGTATAATTGCGCAAAAACCATCCTTCGAGCAGTTTCTGTGTATCTTGCTCGAAAGTCTCGGGAAATATGATGGCATCGTCAGTAATGGAATATTTCAGATCCAACACGTTTGGATTAGCCGCCGACGACGCGGCGGCAGATAATGCAATAACAGCAAAAGAGAGAAATATGGATTTGCGCATGGGTAAATTGTTAGTTTTCAGTTATCAGTTGTCAGATAAATTTTTATACTCCGGTTGTCAGAAAGTGAAAGCCCAATTAAGGCCTATTGAATATTTCCTGGTCAGCGGCTCGGTGTATAGCCCCGGACTGATATCCATCGAAAGGTCGGGACTGATATCGAAATGGGCAAGCTGAGCATCTACATAAGCATCGATAATCGCCACAAGATAGACGGCCACCATGCAAATTATGCAAAGGTCACGGTTCCTTCTGAAGTAGTTTTTCTTAGACTGGAGCACCGATTTCAGCCAGTTTTTATCAAGGGACTCTTCATCGGTGTTAGGCGGGAAGAAATTCATATACGACTTCTTGTTAGGGTCGCCGCTCATGAGATCAAGATATCCGTTGGAGTAGTCTTTATATTGGGTGTTGTTCCAGCTAAGACCATATCCGAGTCCCATGAATCCGGCCACGACAATCGGGAGTTTCCAGTATCGCCGGTTATAAATTTGACCGAGACCCGGGAACAGCGCCGACATCCAGACGGCGCGCATAGGGTCGGGATTGAATATCTTTTTGCCATCGAATCCATAAGCGTAGTCGTCAGCGACGACTACAGTGTGAGTTTCTTCATCGGTCATCTCTGCCTCAATCGGAGTCCTGACAAGAAGTTCTGCATCAACTATCGAGTCGTTCGGAAGTGGCAACACGTCCGGATCAGTAGTCTGACTATAAGCGACCGAAGGGATGCACAGCGACAAGATCGCTATGAAACGTAATGTTAATATCAGGCAGAGATGATTTTTCATTTCTTCATGTTCTCAAAAGCGTCTACGAGTTGCATTAGCTGCTCATCATTGTCAAATTTCAAGGTTATGCTTCCTTTGCCGGATTCATTTCGAGAAAATTTGACCTGAGTAGGGAAATATTTCTGCAGATCTTTGACAAAGAAATCATAATCGTGATTTTTGGGTCGGGATTGCTTTTTCTTGGTCTCGGACAGGTACGATCCATCGGCGATCTCGCGTGCAATTTTCTCGACCATTCTGACGCTGAGGCCCTCGTTAAGAATCCGCTTGAAAATCTTGAGTTGAATTTTTGCATCATCAATTGAGAGCAGGGCTCGTGCATGCCCCATATCAAGTTTTTTGTCTCTCAGGGAAATTTGCACTTCAGCAGGCAGCTTAAGAAGCCGCAAATGGTTGGTAATCACCGTGCGTGATTTGCCTACGCGCTCACTAAGCCTTTCTTGAGTCAGATCGTAGGTGTCAAGAAGTTTCTTGAATGCAAGAGCCACCTCTATAGCATTGAGGTCTTCGCGCTGAATGTTTTCAATTAGCGCCATTTCGGTAACCTCGGAATCGGAAGCAGTGCGCACGTAGGCCGGCACTGTATTAAGGCCGGCACGCTGTGCTGCTCTCCATCGTCGTTCGCCGGCTATGATCTGGTATCCGCCGTCGGATGAAGCGCGGAGAGAAAGAGGCTGGATTATTCCAAGTTCGCGAATGGAAGCGGCAAGCTCATCGAGTCCTTCATCTGAAAAAGAACGTCGAGGTTGGTCGGGATTTGGAGAAATAGAGTGAATATCGATTTCGGAAATAGCGCTCCCCCCGTCGGTTCTCACTTCAGAGATTCCGATGAGCGAGTCAAGACCACGTCCGAGAGCATTGCGTCTAATTGCCATTTTTCAATCAAGTGTGTTGTGGAGTTTTTTTTCTGTTGCGCGCCGAGAGTTCCTTGGCAAGCTGAATATAAGCTATGGCACCACGGGAATCGGGATCGTAAAGGATCACCGGCAGTCCGTGGCTGGGAGATTCGGAAAGCTTGATGTTGCGCGGTATGACAGTACTGAAAACCATATCGCCAAAATGCCCTTTTAGCTCTTCAAAAATCTGATTGGCGAGGCGCAGACGTGCGTCATACATGGTGAGAAGGAATCCTTCAATCTCAAGAGAGGGTTTGAGTCTGCTTTTGATGATTCTTATCGTGTTGAGCAGTTGAGAGATTCCTTCAAGAGCGAAATATTCCGATTGCACCGGGATAATTACAGAATCGGCGGCAGTAAGAGCATTGACGGTGATGATTCCAAGAGAAGGAGAGCAGTCGATCAAGATATAGTCGTAGCGGTCTTTGATGGGAGAAAGCACGCGGAGAAGAGCTTTTTCTCTTTCTCTGCGGTTCATCAGCTCCACTTCAGCACCTACTAAGTCGATACGTGAGCAAATGACATCGAGGCCTTCGATGTCAGACTTGACAATGCAGTCGAGGATAGGATAGTCGTCGACGATACATTCATATATGGACGCGGGAGCCTGATTTCCATCGATGCCAAGTCCTGAAGTCGCGTTAGCCTGAGGATCGGCGTCAACAAGTAGCACCTTTTTGCCATCTACCGCAAGGCATGCCCCGAGGTTGAAGGCAGTGGTGGTTTTCCCGACGCCTCCTTTTTGATTTGCAATTGCTATAATCTTACCCATGATAATTTTAATATGCTTAGCGTCCCCGGAAAACGGCCCCCGGAGACTCTGAAATTTTTATAATATGGGGTCTAAATTGCAAAATAAACAAAAATTACCGAAATATCCCAATTTTGCAGATTGTTTTTACAACCATTAACATTTTGGATCAGATGTTTCATCTATTCAGCAGAAGTAGCATGCCAAATACTGGCATAGCCCCATATCACGATATTATCGAGATCGGCCCTCAAGTGAAGGATGGGGACTATACGAGGTGTGCGATAAGTGATTCGCGGTCGCCGGGGAGAAGGTCGATGACAGGAATTTCAATCATCGTGTATGCTCCGGGAGCGAGACGCATGGCTGCGCGTGCCACGCCTACGAGGAGCTGAGAGGTGAGGGCAGGGTTGTTGATCGACATGTTGAATTCAAAGCGCTGATTCTGAGTCTTGCCGGATACTCCCTTGCGCACCATATGCACTCCGTGGCCCATATCCTTGACAGCGTCTACGTTTTCAACAGCCATCACATGAGTTTCATCAGAAGCAAAGTATGGATCTTCTTTCACGGCCTTAGCCACGTCCTCAAGTTTTGCCCCATCTTCAAGTTCCACATATACCATTCTGCGGTGCATCCCGTCGCCCTTTGGCATCGTCATTGAGAGTGCATTTCTGACACCCGGTTTTGACTTTACGCATACTGTATGCCCCATACTCATTCCGGGACCGAAATTTGTGTGTGTGAGTCCTTTTGGAGCTGCCGCTTCCAGGAGGGCGCGCACTATTGAGTCGCTTCCCGGATCCCAACCTGCGGAAATTACCGACACCTTACCGGCTTCCTTAGCGGCTTTGTCGAGTGACCTGCGAAGATCGAGGATAGATGTGTGGATGTCGAAGCTGTCGACAGTATTGATGCCCATCGCGAGATACTCCAGAGCGTATTTCTCCACTTCGCGAGTGGGTGTGCAGAGAATAGCGACGTCTACATGTCCTAATTCCTTGATGTCGGTGACTACTTTATAAGGGGCGAGTTCGGCAGGAATATCAGAAACGTTTCTGCGTACAATGCCTGCAATTTCAAAATCAGGAGCGGCCTGAAGAGCTTCAACAGTGAAGTGGCCGATATTGCCGTATCCAACTACGGCTGCGCGGATTTTTGTCATGACTTATATGGTATTATAGTTATTTTGTTTTCAAGTCCGGCGGGATAGGGAGGAAAGAATAGCCACCGGTGTGGAGGATGGAGAGAATTTCAGGGAGAGCGATTTTCAGTTTGTCGATACTTTTAAGGGAATCATGGAAGTTGATGATGGATCCGGGGCGGGTATGGCATCTGACAGAGTCGACAATTTGCTGAGGAGTGCGGTCTTTATCATAGTCGAGGGTATTGAGATCGAACATTACAATCTGATAGCCGGCGTCAGCAAGAGCCTTTTGCTGGCTTCTTTTTATGAGCCCATGAGGAGGACGGAAAATCGATGAGTGCAAAACTTCGTCGGCAAGACTCACGTCGGTCATCAAATCCGCCACAGACTGCCTGATGGGGGGTGCGTGATGAAAAGTGTGGTTGCCTATTGCATGACCGGCCTCTATCACCGCTTTGTGGAGGTGCGGATATCTTCGTGCATTGTCAGCCACCATAAAAAAAGTGGCTTTGGCATCGGCTTGTTTGAGCGTGTCGAGAATCCAGGGAGTAGACTCCGGAATCGGGCCATCATCAAAGGTGAGATAGACTGACGGTTTCCCGTCGTCAAGCCGAAACAGAACATCTCGGCGAAACGCGGGAAACCGGAGTATCCAAGGAATTCGTTGAAAGGGACTTAGCATCAGAGGCCTTGATTCAAGTTGCTCAGACGCTTGGCGCGAGCCTTATCGAGTTTCCTATACTGTTCGTATTTCTGAAGATTTTCCTCCTTACCTCCGCTTTCGAGATAATATTCAATCACGGTATAAAGCACGGAGTCGATCGACTTTTCATCGTTTGATCTCTTGGCATACTCTTCCGGAGAGAGAGAAGCCATCATATTGGCAATTTCGCAATATTTAGCTATCTCGTCTTCGAATTCCTGCCATGTTATGCCGTCATTGCTGCTGCCGCTATTGCTATTGCGCTTACCGATGTATCGTTCATAATCCCTTTTGATGTCCTGCTCATTGATGCCGTAGCGTTTCAGAATAGGCTCGATGTCGGCTGCTTTTCCGCCATATCTATAGTATAGATCAATAATGTGATAATACTGATATGGAATGAGCTGGTTTTCATATGTCATCGATGGGTTTCCGAAATTGTAGCGCATCAGGATATTGTAGGCCACATTCTTACTGTATTTGTCGATGAGAGCAAGGAATTGGCTCTTACCTTTTTCAAGACGTTTCTTATCGTTGAGCAGATTCTCATCGCCGAGTTCGCAGTTGATTTGGGCAAGCGAAATGGCAGTTGAAAGAGAATAAGGCGCGGCTTTATCGCTGAGGTTCTTTTCCAGAAGATCTACGATTTCGGCAGACTTTGAGTATTTGGATTTTGCCTTTACCGAGTCGCCTACTTCAAGCGCCATGTCGCCTTCAGCAATCAGTTGGCTTGCAACATCAGTCATTGAAGTGCGGGTTGAAACGAGCATACGTCTGGCAGTCTCATCAAAGTAGACTTTCTGTTTGTCGGTAGCCTTGTCAGCGCCTCCCCATTTGTAGTTGCGCACCACATCGTAGGCACGGTCTGTGCGAGGTGCCATATCCGGTTGGATAGTCGGGGTAAGCTGATGGGTCATTCCGGTGCTTCTGACGTAAGGAGTAAGTCCAAGATGATAGTATGGCCCTACGGTAGATGCCCAATAGATAGGACGTTCCCATCCGTTGGCAGCGTTAGTGGCGATGATATCAAGCATCAGGATTTCTCCGAGTCCGATATATCCTTTTGAATTGACTGACTCAGTCTCCGAAAGATTGATGATGATTTTATCTTCGATAAGCGCAGAGTCTTCAGGAGCCACGAGTCCGCGCTCAAGCACCTTTTTCTTATCGACGGGAATAGTGACGATAGAAGAGCTAAGCATCGGATAGCCGTAGCGGGCGTCATACTGTCCGCCATAAAGAGCCTTGAGAGATGTCAGCAGGTCGGCGGCGCCCCCCTCTCGGCCCGGAAGGGTCACATCGAGCTTGCCATATGCGAAGTCTTTTGGCTGTGCTGTAAAGTTAACGGCATCTGCTTCATAACTCTGCATGCGCTGCTGATTGGCATACCAGTCTGAGTTGAGATAGCTGAGATTTATTATCTTGACATCGGGGCGCACACCCTCCACTTCTTGAGCGTACCAGAGCGGGAAAGTGTCGTTGTCTCCATTACAGAACACGATTGCATTAGGCTCAAGACTGTTAAGATAGTTGATGGCGAAGTCGCGCATTGCGTATCTGCCCGAGCGGTCATGATCGTCCCATGTCTGGCTTACCATCTGAACAGGGACTATCAAAGCGAGGATAGCCGCTATCCATGCATATAAGGTGGCCTTGGGGTTGTCATTATCATTGTGAGTACGGGTCTCCATAAGTTCAGAATCATCCGGGAATGGGGCATCATCTGAGTAACCGTTCTCATCATTTTTGGAATTTCCGGCAATTTCCGTATTTTTCTTCTTCTCCGTGAGCAAGCATAGCACTTTCCAAAGTGCCGCCACACCCATGCCGATCCAGATTGCGAATGCGTAGAAGCTTCCTGCGAATGCATAGTCACGTTCGCGGGGCTGATTCGGGACCTGATTCAAGTAAAGCACAATGGCGATTCCTGTCATGAAGAACAAGAAGAAAATTACCCAGAATTGCTCTATACCTCGTCTTCCTTCAAACGACTGCCAGCAGAGTCCAAGCAATCCGAGAAGCAGCGGCAGCATATAGAATACATTATGGCCGGGATTGTTCTTGCCAAGATCGTCGGGCAACATTCTTTGATCGCCAAGGCGCGCATTATCAATAAACGGGATTCCTGAAATCCAATTTCCGGCATCGAGTTCTCCGCTTTGATTATTGATGTCATTTTGGCGTCCGGCGAAGTTCCACATGAAATAACGCATATACATGTGGTTGAGCTGATAATTGAAGAAGTATGCTAAGTTTTGAGCGAACGAGGGCTTGAACACATATTTTGTTGGATATGCGACTCTCCCGGTCATTTCATTATATTGAGGTTCGCGGTTTGTTTCCAATTCCGGAATCTTATGCCCTTCCTGATCGATGGCATGAATCTCCACAAGATTTGAACTTGTAGTGTCAAGATTTACCCATTTGCGATATTCTCCCTCATGCTGACGGCTATAAATGCGTGGGAACAGCATATTGAGTTCCGGATTGTAGACAGGCTCGGATTTGTAGTCTTTTTTCACATAGTAGTCTTTGCGAGTCTCAGCAAGTCGGGTGTTCTTAGCTAATTCGGCATCAGAAAGGAATCCGTATTCAGATTTTACAGTAGCATCCTTCACTCCCTTGACATAAAGGGGTTTTCCCGGGTTGATGACTGAAGTATATTGCGGAGTGGTGAGAGTGATTGGATATCCGTCGTTGGTATGCCCGAGCGTATCTGTACGGAGTCCCACCTGCTGCTTTTGTACTTGAGAGTATAGTGTCTCGCCATAAATGAGGGGATTTTCACCATATTGCTCACGGTTGAGGTATGTGGCGAGGTCGAATACGTTGTCCGGTGAGTTTTGGTTCATAGGAGTGTCAGCGGTAGACCGTATCAGGATCAAGGCATAGCTGCTGTAACCTACGAAAATCATCGCCATGCTCCAGGTGAGTAATCTGAGCACCCTTACAGGAACGGAATGGCGGAAATAAGTCCAAAGTAAAGCTGCGAGCGCAATGAATAATATCAATCCAAGCGCTATCCCGTTTCCAATCCACAGGATGCCTGAAATGGCTACGGCAACAAGGAATGAAACCCTGATCATGTTGGCGTTCCTCTGCATGATGAGTTCATATAGAGTCCAGACGAACACTGCGAGCATTACAAAAGCATAGATGAGGGCTCCGGAGTTGAAACTCATGCCGCATGTGTTGACGAAGAAGAGCTCAAACTGCTGTGCAACTTTAATAAATCCCGGGACAAGACCGTAAAGCACGAAGAAAATAATCACAAATGAAACTAAAAGAGCCGCGAGCGACTTCTTGAGATTCATGTTGTCCCATTTTCTGTAAGCGAATACGAGGACGATTGCGGGGATACAGAGGAGATTGAGCAAATGGACAGCGACGCTGACACCGATTATGTAGGCGATCAGCACCAGATATCTGTCGGCATGTGGCTGGTCTGCGCGGTTCTCCCATTTGAGAATCAACCAGAATACGAGCGCAGTGCAGAAAGATGAAAATGCATACACCTCACCTTCGACTGCGGAGAACCAGAATGTGTCGCTCCATGTGTATGCCAGCGATCCGACGAGAGCTGATCCCATGATGACAACGTATTTGTAGAGAGGGAGTTCTCCATCATAGTTGTCAGACACAATGAGTTTGCGAACGAGGTGAGAGATGGTCCAGAAGAGAAGGAGTATGGTGAGTGCGGAGAGAAGTCCACTCATTGCGTTGACCATCAGTGGAATATAGGTCGGATCAGGGGCGAAGTTGACGAAGAAGCGCCCTACGAGCATGAATATCGGGTTGCCCGGTGGGTGTCCGACTTCAAGTTTGTTTGCCTGGATGATAAACTCACCGCAATCCCAGTAGGAGGCGGTAGGCTCAAGTGTGAGCCAATAGGTGACGAGGGCAACGAGGAATACGAACCATCCACCTATGTTGTTGATTAGATTGTATTTTTTCGTTATCATGAGTGATTGTTTACACTGCTTGCTAATAATCTGCAAATTTACAAATTTTTTTTCAGATAGCAAAGGATTTTATTGTTTTAGCCGTCAGTGATTGAAAGGCGAGAGGCTCCGGTCACGAAAGTGAAGCGGCGGTAACGCAACTTCCATATCTCATTGAAATTTTGTAACTGTGTAGTGTTTTTTGCAGCGAGTGGTATGTTGATAATCGTTGACATTGTACCTAATTTTGCATACTAAATATGGCGCAAAAGTGACCCGAATAGAATCAACCATGATAACGTATGGAAAGATTGTACAAGTTGCTCGTCAAGCACTGCTGCGGAATGGCCTGGAGGTGTCTAAAAGAGGCGGGGTTGGCAGGGACCGAAGGATAGGCGGTGGTGGGGGGTCAGGCCGAGAGTGTCAAGAGCAGTGATGTGCTCTCGTGTGGGATAACCCATGTTGCGGTCCCATCCGTAGCCGGGGTGCTCGGTGGCAAGACGCGTCATCAGTTCATCGCGGTGGGTCTTGGCCAGGATGGAGGCGGCTGCGATACTCATGTAGGTGGCGTCGCCTTTGACTACTGTGTCGTAAGGTATGTCGCGCCATGGGCGGAAACGGTTGCCGTCTACTATTACGTGTTGCGGCATTATGGTGAGGGCGTCGAGCGCCCGCTGCATTCCGGTGATTGAAGCATTTAGAATGTTTATTCTGTCGATTTCTTCCGGACCGACCATCACGACAGCCCATGCGAGTGCCTCTCGCTCTATTATAGGACGCAGACCATTGCGTTGCTTGGCTGTCAGTTGCTTGGAATCGTTGAGGAGGTCATTGTGAAAATCAGGAGGAAGTATCACTGCGGCGCAGCTTACGGGCCCTGCAAGGCAGCCGCGACCCGCCTCGTCGCAGCCTGCCTCGATGATCCCCTCGATCATGAAATTTTTCAGTGATGCCATTTTTGTAAAAAATTATAAATCTTATTTATAAGTATTATAATTTTCTGTCGGTTTGCAGATGATGCCTTTGCCTTTCCTTCCGTTGATTGCAATTGGAAGGGGAGATTCGAAGTCTACTACGCGAAGCTGTCCTTTTTCAAACACGGCAGGTTGGGCGTTGAGGAAATCTTCGTTGAGTAACCCATTGTCGGCTGCGGGATCGACCGTGAAGTATCCGACTCCGAATGATGTAAGATTCTGGAAGAAATGAGTGCCTTGCGATGGCTCGATGCGGTATCCTCGCATAGCATACTCCACTATCACGCGGGCTCCGGCAATCTGAGGCCATCTGACCGGGATTCCAAGTGCGGAATCGCTTGATCCCCAACGTCCCGGACCTATGAGCACATAGGGTTTGCCGGCTTCTGCCATTTTCTTGTTGATCTCATCTACGTCCTGAGCGAGTTGCACATTATTGGCGGCATCAAATCCTTCGCTTCGCACGTAAACTACCGTCTTGACATTATCCATAAGCCCATGTCCAAGTGCCGAGTTGCTCTTTACTATCAACTCTTCATCCGGGACATCGAGCAATGAATCGTCGAGCATTTCCTTGCGGTCTACAATGGGTCGCATCTGGAGCCAATATAGGGTGCCTTTCCTTTGACTTTTGGAAGCATCCGGGGCAATGATACCCGCAAACTCAATTTCTACGGGGCGTCCCATCTCATGCTGGCCGGTGGCAAGCATCAGTTCTGTAGCCTCTGCCAGAGGATACACCTTTTGCTTCAACACATTGGCAAAAGTCACGAGTTTTCTGCCCGTACCGAATTCGCTGTCGCGAATCATGAAATCGTTCATGTCGAATGTCGATACAAGATATTTCAGAGCTCCGGTCTTAAAAGCCTCGGCTACGGTAATTTTCTTTAGATTGAAGGAGTCGTCGGTGCGGAAATCCTTAGCTTCGGTCTGTTGGAGCGCGTAAATAAATTTCTGAGTGTCGCGAAGGGCGAGCTGAACGGTAGAAGTCTGCAGGACCTTGCCGGGATGCTTTGGAGAGAAGCGGAGCGCGAGTCCGCCATCAACTATATACTTGCCAAGTCCGGCTGCTATTTCCACCACGCCATCTTCCGCTTGCTCATCGCCGATCGGATAGTAATTGAGCGATCGTCCCACGCCGGAGAATGAGGGATAATATAAGCCATCGTGATCTTCACCTACCACTTCCTGCAGAATAACCGCCATTTTCTCTTGGTCGATTACATTGCTTGTGGCATTCATATAAAGTTTCGAGTCAGAGAAGAAAACGGAAGCATATACTCCTTTTACCGCATTGCATAGCTGTTCGATCATCTTTTCGCGGTCGTCGAGGTGAGGAATCATGTAAGTGGAATAAATTCCCGCGAAAGGCTGATAATGTGAGTCTTCGAGTAGTGAAGAACTTCTGATGGCGAGCGGCTTGTCGATCACATCATACAGGTATTCGAAATCTTCTTTCAGGTTTTGGGGTAGTTTGGCTACCAAAAACGCATGAAGGATTTCCTCGTCAGATACATCACTGAGCGCTATTGGGTATAGGTTGTTGCTTTCCATAAACTCGTCGAAAATATCTGTGCATAGCACGAGAGTGCGGGGGATGCTTATGGAAATTCCGTTTATGGAGTCAAAGGCCGGATTACGCTTGATAATCTGGTCGATAAAAGCGAGGCCTCTCCCCTTTCCGCCGAGAGATCCCTGACCGATACGTGCGAAATTGCTGTATCGGTCAAATCTCCCTTTTCTGAAGATTGCCACAACACCACGGTTTTTCATGCGCCGGTATTCCACGATGCAGTCAGTGATCATTTTTCTTACGTGCGGAGCCTGGTCCATACTTTCAAATCTAAAGCTGTTCAGGGCTTCTGCAATAGGGAATAGGGCACGGCTGTAGAGCCATCGTGAGAAGTCATTGTTGGCGCAATGCCGGAAAAGTGCTTCAGAAGGGATATTGTTGACTGCCTGCTGAAGGTCTTTGAGCTCGTGGAATCGCATCAATTCATTCCCTGTCAGAGGATCCTTGACAATGAAATCTCCGAAACCGAACAGGAAATCGACCGCTTTGCCAAGGTCTTGAGGCAGAGTCTTGCTCTCTTTGTCAAGAAAAGTAAGTCTCATAGCCTCCGCAAGGCGCCGGTTGGAAGTCTCCTGGCTTTCAAGTATGATCGGGATGAATGGTTGGCGCTCATGGACGTATGCGGCGAATCGCAATCCGGCGTGGGGATCTTTCTCTCCGTCGCGAGGGAACCTGACGTCGCTGATAATACCAAGCATATGCTTGCCGTAACGGTCGAATAATTGCTGTGCCTCTTCGTAATCTCGTGCGAGAAGCACTTTAGGTCGGCCGCGCATACGGAGCATCCTTTCATGCTCATTGAGGGCCTCTGTGGAGAATTCCATCGACTGTTTGAGCAAATGCTTGAATAGGTAAGGGAGAATAGAGCTGTAGAATCTGATCGAGTCCTCTACCAACAAAATGCACTGCACGCCAACATCAAGGATGTCGATATCGGCGTTCAAGCGGTCTTCCATGAGTTTTATGATGGCGAGGATAAGATCTACGTTGCCAAGCCATGAAAAAACGTAATCGACGCCTGACAGGTCCTCATTCGCTATTCTGCGCCTCACTTCCTTAGAGAAGGGAGTCAGGACCACGAAAGGAATATCAGGATACAGATTCTTGATTTTTTTAGCTTCCGTAAAAGTTTCGGAAACGTCGACCCCCGGCATTGCCATAATAAGGTCGAAATGCTTGGATGAAAGCATTTCAAAGGCTTCCCGGTAATCGGCCACCATCGTGAACCGGGGTGGAGAACTGAGGTTTAGGGACACATATTCAAAATATACCTGTTCTTCCACTCTTCCGTCTTCCTCCATCATGAAGGCATCGTAGGGGGTGGCAATCAGTAAAACAGAGAAGACACGCTTTTGCATAAGGTCTGCAAAAGCTGTGTCTCTCAAATGTACGCGACCTTGCGAGTCGATGTAAGGTGTTTGGTTGGTCATTCTTTCATCTTCGATTCAAGGAATTTCTCAAGAGCAGATGTCATGGAAGGATTTTCAGGAGTTGGGGCACTGAAATCAAGTCGGAGGCCTGCATCCTCGACGGCCTTCGCGGTTGTCGGACCAAATGTCCCGATATACTTACCATTGTTAGACTGATCAAAATCCGGGAAATTTTTCTTCAGAGATGTGATTCCGGATGGTGAAAAGAACAGGAGCACGTCATAGTCAAAAGGCTCGTCGGGAGTGAAGTCGTTGGTAAGGGTATGGAACATCACGGATTTCGTAAGGTCTATTCCAAGCGCTTCAATATCGTTTGTATTGTCCTTGTTGACATCGCTGACGGGCATAAGGAATTTCTCTTTCTTTATTTTATTTACGGCTGCCACAAATTGTGGATCGTTGAGTTTGCCCGACGTCCCGAAAGCAATTTTCCTCTTTCTGTAGACTATATATTTCTGAAGGTAGTGTGCCACTTGCTCGGTAGTGCACACATATCGCATAGAGTCAGGAACCGATACTCTTGCCTCTTCGCAAAGTCTAAAATAATTATCAACTGCCGTCCTTGAAGTGAATATAATAGCAGTATAATCGGCCAGATTTATTTTTTGCTGGCGGAATTCCTTAATAGTGAGGCCCTCAACTTTAATCATTGAGCGAAATACAACTTCCACACCAAATTTCTCCGCGATATCAAAATAAGGACTTTTTCCTGAGGAGGGTTGTGGTTGTGATACCAAAATCTTCTTTATCATCTTGTTTTTCAATGTTTTAGTCAAGCATTGCACATGCCAGACCGAACGTAATCACCAAGGGGACTAATTCCAGACTGCAAAGATAATACAAAAAAACGAGCCAGAGAGAACTTTCGGTGAAAAAAATGCGAAAACCCTTAATTATGAACAGAATTTTCACTAAAATTAACATGGCTAATCCGATGGCGACCATGAGTGGAGAAAGTTGCGGATAGGTAATCGTGACAAGTGCAAGAGGGAAAAATATGACGCCTCCGAGTCCGGTTCCGGCTGTAAAACCTCTCACCCAAAGCCAGGTGTGAAGTGAATCACTGAATACTTTCCCGACAACTGAGTACAAAATCCACATCGTGCCGATGTAAGCACATGCCAGTATCATGCAGACAATGGTCGATAGCAGTTGGCCTGAAAAAAAGATCCCGAAATCGCGAAGTTCTGAATTTATCGGGAAGTCAGAACCATATAAATATACACCATAGCGCAGTATTACGCCGACGCTGCACCCGGAAAGAAGTAGGACAAGAAAGATGAAAGAAGATTCTTTCATTGTCACGTCAAACATATTTTCTCGTTCTCTTACCACAACGAGATCCCGGAAAAAAGAGCCGAGAAACTTGAAATTCCCCCTGACCCTTATGCATGCCAGAAAAAACACGGAGAATAGAATCACGTAGATCCAACTTGAGGCGTCATTCTCCACACTAACCGGAATAATCATTTCATCCATCCTTCTTTTCTATACCAGTCTATGCTTTCCTCCACACCCTTCTTGAGAGGAGTAGAGGCGGAGAACCCGAATGCATCGTGAGCTTTGCGAGTGTCGGCACTCCAATTACGTTGTTTCATAATGTTGTATTTATCGGTGTTAAGCGTAGACGGTTTCCCTCTGGCAACCCCGATTTTCTCACAAATCCAGCTTACCGCTTTTGTTCCCCATAGAGGCACTTTTATAGGAATTATCAGCTTCTTATTGAGTTTCTTAGCAACTATTTTCCGGAATTCAGCCTGACTGTAGGCACGCGGCTCGGCAATGTTGTAGATTTCTTTGACAGGAGCTTTTTCAAGAGCTTCAAAAGCGGCATATGCCAAATCAGGGGCATAAATGAACGTGAGAAGTTGCTTCCGGAACCCTACGGAAAAATCAAACCCTTTGCGCATGGAGTCGAACATGAGGAAATAATCGTGGTCGCGGGGGCCGTAGATGCCTGTGCAGCGGAATATAATGTAAGGCACCGAATGAATCTGGAGAAGCATCTCCGCCTTCAGTTTTGACGCACCATATCGGGTGTT
>CAMWJD010000002.1 GCA_947174515.1 uncultured Porphyromonadaceae bacterium | reverse complement strand
TATTTTCCTTATTGTGAATGTTGGCTACGAGGGGTTTGTCGTATTCATCCACGAGAATCACGACTGGTTTTCCGGTCTTCTCATGAGCTGTCTCGATAATTGTCTGTAACCGGGTCGCGTATGATCCGGCAATGTCGGTCACTTCATATTTATCCTCCAATTTACTGAATATCTTTTCAAGTTGCGCATCAAGCAGACCGGGCTCTTCATAACTGTCTCTGTTCAGGTCGAGACGCACCACCGGATAAGATTCCCAGTCCCAATCAGTGGAATCTATATATAGGTCTCTGAAGAGATCTCGTTTCCCCTCGAAGAAATACTGGAGAGTAGACAGAAACAGACTTTTCCCGAAGCGACGTGGACGAGCAAGGAAATAATATTTACTTTGACTTCTGGCTATTTTCTCAACAAAAACAGTCTTGTCGATATAGAGGGCACCCCCTTCGCGCAGAATCTTAAAATCTTGCTGTCCTATCGGATAATTATTGGAGTCGTTCATAATAGTCTAATTTTTGCAAATATAATGTTTTTTCGGAGCTCCGGCAAATTTATTTCACGTTTGCAAGACAGTTATTGGAGTTTCTGGCGGGTATCGGTCGGGGTCTCGCCATAGGCCTCGCGGTAGCATTTGGTGAAGTAGGCGGGAGTGGAGAAGCCGACTTCGTAGCAGATTTCGGAGATGGATTTCTCTGATCCGGTCACCATAGCACGGGCTTTCTTCAGGCGGAGGGTGCGTATGAGCTCGACAGGGGAATAGTTGGTGATAGCTTTTATCTTTCTATAGAACTGCGTGCGCTCCAGCCCCATCTTGGCGGCAAGGCTGTCGACCGTCATTTCGGTGCTGCTCATGTCTTCATAGAAGATCTTAAGGAACCGGGAGTAAAATTCGTTGTCAACGTCTTTAGCGTGGAGGTTTTCACCATCTTTGTGAGGAACATTCGAGGCAACCGGTTTTTGCGATTCCGATTCCATTGCCTTATTTACCGGATTCTGCCAGAGGTCCTTTATAAGGCGACGGTTTTTTATAAGGCTTGCGCTTCGAGCTTTCAGCACATCGGCAGAGAAGGGCTTTGACAGATACCCGTCGGCTCCATTTTCGTATCCCTGCACGCGCTGCTCGTCCATGGAGCAGGCGGTAAGCATAAGCACCGGGATGTGGGAGGTGACGGGCTCCATCTTCAGGCGTCGGCAGCATTCCAGACCATCCATTACGGGCATCATGACATCGCATATGATAAGGTCGGGCACGTATTTGACAGCTTTCTTCACGCCGTCAGCACCGTTGACTGCCGTAATTATGTTGTAGTCGGCACGCAGCAGTTCACCTACCATCTCACGGATATCGCGGTTGTCGTCGATCACAAGTGCGAGTGGCTTGTCGCTCTCAAAACCGGAATCTCCTTCGATGTTGTCAAGTTCAGCTTCCACAGCTGATGTGCCGATCTGCTTGTCGACAGTCTGGGATGTCTCTGCTATATGCACTATAGGCAGAGTGACGACGAAGACGGATCCTTTATTGAGTTCACTTTCCACTTCGATGGAACCTCCGTGCAACTCCACGAAAGCTTTTGCAAGCGAAAGACCAATTCCGGAGCCTTTGGGATGTATTCTGTCGACCTGATAGAAGCGGTCGAAGATGTTTCCAAGGTCTCTCTCGCTGATACCTTCTCCCGTATCAGCTACGCGGAGGGTAAGTTTTCCCTCGTTGATGCTGTATGAGATGGTAATGGAACCGTTGTCGCGGGTATATTTGAAAGCATTGGATACAAGATTGAAGAAGACACGCTCCATCTTCTCAACGTCGATGGCGATGTTGACCGGGGCTTCCCCTTCCGGAGCATCAAGACGCAGCTTAATGTTGCGCTTGCGAGCCAGCTGCACGAATGATTCGGTCCAGTCGTTGACTATCTGCCGGAAATCTATTTCTGTGAGATGCAGGTCGAGCTTGCCGTTCTCATATTTGCGGAAGTCGAGGATCTGGTTGATTAATCGCTGGAGTATCCTTACATTCTTGTCGGCAATCTTGATCAGTGTGCGCTGTGAGGAGGTGAGGTTTGAGACCGACGCCAGCTGTGCCACCGGCTCCGCGATTAGTGTGAGTGGAGTGCGCAAGTCGTGAGAGACATTGGTGAAGAACATGAGTTTTGACTGGGTGGCGTCTTCCAGTTTCTGATTAAGTTCTTGAAGCTGGTCGCGCTGCTCGGCGAGCTGGTCTCGTTGCGATTCCAGTTCGCGGTTTTGCTTCAGCAGCACTTCTCGGTGGCGTTTATGCTGCCAGTAGACGCGGAGAATCAGGAACACCACACCGAAGAGAAGCAGGATAATGGCTATGCAGGCATAGAAGAGAGATTTCTGTGTGGCATACTGAGCCCAGTAGTCGTCGATTCGTTTCTTCAGAATGATTATCTTGTCGGTCTCGTCTACGAGTGTCTCGTTCTGGCGCAGAAGAATGTCGGCGTTGCCGATATCGACTGCAGAAGAAGCAGGCATTATTGATACCCTTTCGAAGGGTTCCCCTTTCAGGATGGCGAGAGCCGTCCTTATGACGCGGTGACCTTCGGTCGGGTAGAGAAATGTGGCGTCTATGACGCTGTCGGCTACGGCTTTGATACCGATTTCAGGAGCCGCGTCAATGCCTATGATTTTGATGTTTGTTCGTCCTAAGGCGCGTGCGGCTTCTGACGCTCCGATCGCCATACGGTCGTTGTGGGCGAATATCACGTCGATGTCCGGATGTGATCTCAGGAGGGAGTCTACGGCAGGTGTCGCGTCTTCCTTCTTCCAGTTGGCAGTGGCTCCGGCAAGGATTTTGCCGCCGTTAGCTATAAATTCAGTAGAGAATCCCTTGTGTCGACCTTCTGCCGGCGTGGATCCCCTGAGTCCGAAGACTTCTATAGCCTGTGGGTTTTGTCCTGTCACGCTCAGGGCAAAATGTGCTGCTGCCTTTCCAAGCCCTTCATCGTCGGCACCTATGCGTGCGGTGTAGCTGTCGCCGTTGATGTTGCGGTCGAAGATTATGACGGGGATACCACTGTCGTACACATCTTTTATGACGGGCGTCAGAGTCGCCGCCTCGTTGGGTGATACTATTATGATGTCGAAGCCGTTGTCTACAAAATATCGGATATCGTCGATCTGCTTGCTGCTGCTGTCGTCGGCGGAGCGGATTTCGACTTCCGCATCCTCGTGATACATTATCTCGCGTTGTATCTCATCGTTCATCTTCATGCGCCAGTCGTCCTGGCTGCACTGCGACACTCCGATCCTGTATTTCCTATCTTCCTTGCATGCGGATAAATACAGAAGGGAGACGGCAATCGCAATCCATGCCAGCGTTATGTTAATTTTTATATTGATTCGTGACCGCATTAACTGTGAGATTGTAGGTTGTTCGAAAAAAATGTCAGGTTGCGCTTGCAAAGTTAGCAATAATCTTC
This sequence comes from uncultured Porphyromonadaceae bacterium, assembly GCA_947174515.1. Taxonomy (GTDB): domain Bacteria; phylum Bacteroidota; class Bacteroidia; order Bacteroidales; family Muribaculaceae; genus Lepagella. Next base: position 29,940 of record CAMWJD010000002.1, on the reverse strand, counting down.
GAAAATCAAAGAAAAAATGAACCAAAAACAAAATCCTCCGTCTCGGGGGAGACGGAGGACCGTATATTCATCGTTGAGGGTCAGTCGTTGGATTCGGGGGCGTGGTCGATTAGGTCCATGAAATCGTCGAGCTTCGGGGTGATGATGATCTCGGTGCGGCGGTTGCGCTGCTTGCCCACTTCCTTGCCCCTCAGTCCGATGGCATACAGACACACATAGTTGATTTCGCCGGTGGTCAGTCCATAGTTGGTGATTAATCCCCTCCCTTATATAAAAAACAGTGTGGAAAGTATAAAAAAACGGGGGATGCAACAAATTTTACATATGATGCATAAAATTTAATTGACTGTTTCCGATAAATATAGTAGTTTTGCAGTGTCGAAAAGATATCACTGTCAAATAACGGAGAATCTTTTCTGAATGGAGAGAAAACAAAGGTTTAGGTTTATTATTATTTAGGTTTATTAGGTTCGAATAAGGAAAATCCTTAAGTAGGAAGATTGTTAGGTTCGAAGATTGTATCGGGAGGCAGACCCTTGAAAGGATCGCTTCCCGATACTAAACAAAAAGGAAAACTCAAAACTACATATATGACTGATATCAAAAGATTCATCACTGCAATGACAGCTATAGGAATGATGGCTACAGCGATTCCTGCCACGGCTGCCGACGGACTTGAGATAGACCATCTCGGAGTCAACAACACTCTCGTAAGGGTGGCGGGAGGCGATCAGTATCTGATGCTTCCCGTACAGGAAAATATCGACGACGCCCGCATCAATGTGCTTGTAGACGGAAAGATCGCAGAGACAATCTATGTGCGTCTTGCAAAGTCTAAGACCGATTATCTCGTTCCATTCGACCTTTCTCCATATAAGGGGAAAAAAGTGACTCTCGATGTGGTGACACCTCAGGGACGCAGTTCAGTGCGCGAGGCTAAGGAAGACGCCTGCTGGAAAGGGATCACCCTCGCCAATACCCTCGACATTCAGGATAATGAGCAGCAATACCGTCCTGCATTCCACCACACTCCACTCTATGGCTGGATGAACGACCCTAACGGCATGTTCTATAAAGATGGAGTATGGCATCTCTATTACCAGTACAATCCCTACGGATCAAAGTGGCAGAACATGACATGGGCTCATTCCACATCAAAAGATCTCGTCAACTGGCAGCATGAGCCAATCGCCATCCGCCCCGACGGACTCGGCTCAATATTCAGCGGAAGCTGTGTCATTGACCATGAGGGCACAGCCGGTTTTGGCAATGATGAGGTGATCGCGCTCTACACCTCTGCCGGCACAAGCCAGATGCAGAGCCTCGCGCACAGCAGCGACAACGGCATGACTTTCACGAAATATGACGGCAATCCCATTCTTACCCTCGAAAGCGAGGCTCGCGATCCGAATATGTTCTGGAACAAGGATACCGGGGAGTGGAACCTTGTGCTTGCCCATGCCCTCGACCACGAGATGCTTTTCTTCACTTCCCCCGACCTGAAGAACTGGACGCTGCAGAGCGGCTTCGGGAAAGGGGAGGGATGTCAGGACGGAGTGTGGGAGTGCCCTGACCTGTTCCAGCTCCCGGTAGAAGGAACCAATGAGAAGAAATGGGTGCTTATCTGCAACATCAATCCCGGCGGTCCGTTCGGAGGCTCCGCAATCCAGTATTTCACAGGCGACTGGGACGGAAAGACCTTCAAGGCAGACACCGATGCCCGGGGCAATGTGCCTACCAAATGGCTTGACTACGGCAAGGACAACTATGCGCTCGTAAGCTGGAGCGACGCGCCCGACGGACGGCGCACCTCAATCGGCTGGATGAGCAACTGGCAGTATGCCGCCGATGTGCCGACCCGGCAGTTCCGCAGTGCGAACACACTGCCACGCGAGATCGGACTCTTCAAGGGGCCGGACGGACAGATTTATGCATCAAGCGCCCCTTCTCCCGAACTTACGGCACTTAGAGGCAAACTCACACTGAGCAAGGGAAGCGTAAAGGCCGGCAAGAATCCCGTCAGCTTTGCACTCCCTGCTGCAAACAGCGGAATATGCGAGATACTTCTCGACATCGATGCAGCCGGGAAAGATGCTGTCACACTGACTCTTTCCAATAAAGCCGGCAACAAGGTGGATATGATATATGATTCAGACAAACATACCTTGTCGTTTGACCGAAAGGTGAGTGGAATCGTAGATTTCAGCGAGAACTTCCCTGCAGTGACAGTTTCCCCGACATTTGAGAACAATGGCAGAATCTCGCTTCGCATATTCGTCGACAAGTCAAGTATCGAGGTATTCGGCAACGACGGACAGTTTGTGATGACAAATCTTGTCTTCCCTGTTGAACCTTACAGCACTCTTTCCGTTTCTTCTGCAGGAGGAAAGTCTAAAATCAGCAATCTCAAGATATATTCACTGAAAACAAAATAAATCCGATATGGCACAATCAGTCGCAACCGACCGCAAATCATTTATGATGCAGATCATCCCGGTAATGCTCTGCTTCTTCTCGATGGGTTTCGTAGACCTCGTTGGCTCAGCCACTAATTTTGTAAAGGTCGACCTTAATCTCTCCGGCGCTCAGGCAGGATTCATCCCCTCCCTTGTATTCTTTTGGTTTCTCATCTTCTCTGTCCCTACGGGGATACTGATGAATAAGATAGGGCGTAAGAAGACCGTTCTTCTGTCGCTTCTGCTTACACTCGTTTCACTCGTGATCCCGATGTTCCATACCGGCTACTATACGATGCTGGCAGCATTCTCGCTGCTGGGTATAGGCAATGCCGTGATGCAGACATCGCTCAATCCCCTCGTTTCGGGTCTCATCAATCCTGATCGTCTTGCCTCGACCCTTACTTTCGGTCAGTTTGTGAAGGCTCTTGCATCCCTTCTCGCTCCATATCTCATGGCGTGGGGCGCCGCAATGCTGATGCCGACTTTCGGACTTGAATGGAGGGTTGTCTTCCCCATCTTTGCCGCTGTCTGCCTCCTGTCTATCGCTGCACTTGGTGCCACTCCAATCAGCGAGGAACAACCTGACAAGGTGACAGGCTTCAAGGAATGTGTTGTATTGCTCCGCATACCTTTCGTGCTTCTCTGCTTTCTCGGTATAATGTGTCATGTGGGTATCGACGTAGGCACCAATACATTCGCTCCACAGATTCTGACAGAAAAGTTCGGACTCAGCGTGGAAGACGCAGTAATAGGTACTCAGATCTACTTCTATTTCCGCACAGGCGGCTGTCTGCTCGGCTCCTTCATCCTTGCCAAGATGTCGGCCAAGTCTTTCTTCGCATTCAGTGTCTTCTGCATGATGCTCGGTATGATAGGACTCTTCGTGTCATCCTCGCAGTTCCTTGTGCTTGCTGCTATCGCCTGTATCGGTTTCGGCAATTCCAACATTTTCAGCGTCGTGTTCGCACAGGCTCTCAACCGCCAACCGAAGGAGAAGAACGAGGTTTCCGGTCTTATGATCATGGGTCTTTTCGGAGGCACTGTGTTCCCTCTCTGCATGGGATTCGCACAGGATGCCGTTGGCGTTGCCGGCGCAGTGGCTGTGATGACACTCGGCGTGATTTATCTGGCGTTCTACACGCTTAAGATCAAGAACGCGTAAGAGTTTTAGTTTAAATGGTTTAGATGGTTTAAGAAGTTTAATTGGGTTAATTGGGTTAAGTCTTAACCCCTCTTAATGTCGTTCCTCTCTGAATGTTTGAAACTTCCTAACCCTTCTAAACCCCTTAAACGCCCTAAACATCCTAAACTTGTCAAACAATTAAACAATATATATAACATGAAAGACTTTGTAGTAGGAATGGGCGAGGCGCTATGGGACATCCTCCCCGAAGGAAAGAAAATCGGCGGTGCGCCCGCAAACTTCGCATATCACGTGTCGCAGTTCGGACTCCCGAGTTGTGTGGTCAGCGCCGTCGGCGACGACCATCTCGGCAAGGAAATCCTTGACAATTTCACTTCCAAGGGTCTCAACCAGCTTATCTCCGTAGTGCCTTATCCCACCGGCACCGTCCAGGTGGAGCTTGACGAGGCAGGAATCCCGATGTATGATATCAAGGAGAACGTTGCATGGGACAATATTCCTTTCAACGAGGCTCTGGAGGGTCTGGCAAAGAAGACCAAGGCTGTATGTTTCGGCTCGCTGGCACAGCGCAATGTAGTGTCACGCGAGACCATCAATAAGTTTCTTTACGCCATGCCGAAGGGCGAGGACAATCTTGTGGTGTTTGATGTCAACCTCCGTCAGGGCTTCTATAACAAGGAAATCCTCACAAATTCGATGGAGCGTTGCAATATCCTCAAGATCAACGATGAAGAACTGGTCACTGTGAGCCGTATGTTCGGCTATCCGGGTATCGATCTTCAGGACAAGTGCTGGATTCTTCTTGGCAAATACAACCTTAAGATGCTTATCCTCACTTGCGGTGTCAACGGTAGTTACGTGTTCACTCCGGGCAAGGTGTCGTTCCAGCCTACTCCCAAAGTGGAGGTGGCTGACACTGTAGGCGCAGGCGACTCATTCACTGCAGCCTTCATTGCCAGCATACTCAAGGGCAAGAGCGTGGAAGAGGCACATTCAATAGCAGTGCGCACATCAGCATTTGTATGCACCAAGAAAGGAGCGATGCCGGTGCTTCCCTCCGATCTGACGGAATAATCAAATCTATCTACTTTTATTCAGAAGCCTCCTGCCACATCCGATGCGGCAGGAGGCTTCGTCATTGATGAGCGTTTCGTTTTTCAATCTCAAGCAATGCGAGCTTTATGTCGAGACCTCCGGTGTAGCCGCCGGGCTTGCCGCCGGAGGCAACGACGCGGTGGCAGGGGATTATGATCGGGAAGGGGTTGGCTCCGCAGGCATTCGCCACAGCGCGGCAGGCATCAGGGGAGCCGATGCGTCGTGCCAGTTCCTTGTAGGTTATTGTCTCTCCATATGGAATCCGGCGCATCTCATTCCATACTTTCATTCGGAATTCAGTGCCCACCAGACGCAGGGGAACACAGAAATCCTTTCGTCTTCCTTCCAGATATTCCGAAATCTGTGACACAGCCGTGGCTATTACTGCGTTTCCCGGTTCATCCGGCGTGAAACCCGTAGAGTCAGGAGATGTCCATCTGCATTGGGTAAGTACGTGTCCTTCTGCTTTCAGGAGCATTTTATGCCCAAGGAAACCGTGTATTGTTCGATATTGGTGCATGACAGATCAGTTGTAGGCATGGAGTGACGGGAGGAGATTGACACCGAAATAAGTCATCAGGATTGATGAGAAAGCGAGGATAAGATAAATGCAGCAGAATTTATGAAGACGCTGCATCCGGAAATATTTATGCAGAGGGATGGAATAAAGCATCAAGGTGACGAGCGACCATGTCTCTTTGGGATCCCATGCCCAGTAGCGGCCCCATGACACATTTGCCCACATAGCTCCGGTGATGATGCCGAGACCCAACAGAAAAATCCCGGGCGCAAGAAGGGACATGGCAAGATGTACGAGCCTGTCCCGTTGAGAGGACACCGAAAGTGCGGTGACGGCAACCGGAAGCGTGAATCCGAGAACTGCGTATGCCAGCATCACGAGCGATACATGTACCGACAGCCATGGCGAGGCAAGCACCGGCATCACGGGACTCAAGACAGGATCTTTTATCCCCAGCCACGCCACGAGCAGCAGAAAGGAGGCGGCTGCCATACCGAGAGCCACGAGAAGCCGGGATTCTTTACGCCATGCCGCCACTCCTGACAATAGGATCATGCATATGCCGACAAACTCCATGATGTCGGGAGTGTCTGACAGTGGTACGCTTCCCGATATATACCAGAGCCATACATACACTATTATCCCCAATATCCCCAAGACTGCAATGAACGGGAAAACAGGGATCTCTTTTTTGAATATCCGCGACAATAGAATGAAGGAGACAATTATTATCGCGCAAATGAAAAGCATCTTGACAGGATGGATCTTATGGTATAAAATCTCCGATTTAATCGAAAAATCCGACCTTAGGTTTTCTGATCCCGGCGGGAGTGGGGTGAAGAGATCCCCGTTCCAAAGATCAATGAGCAGAGCCATCTTTTCATCGAGTGCGAGGATATCCTTGTCGAGAGATCCGGCACCCCCTTTGTATAATCGTGCAGGGATGTATTCTCCCGTTTCATCGTAGAGATCCGAGACTGATGCATATTTGCCGTCGATCTCAAGGGCTTCTCTCAAAGCCTTGCTTTTCACCTTAAGGAGGGGAACCTTGCTCCATTCTTCCCGGTATTTTATCAAGGATGCTGTGAAAGCTTCCGGTGAGAGTCCGGACACACTTCCCCGTCCGGTGAGTTTATATGTAAGCTTGTCGGCGAATCCTGCAAACGACATTGTAGTGCCGTTGAAAAGCACCTGCCTGGTTGCCAAAGAGTCAGCCATATCTGCGCCGACAGCCGGAACAGCATATAAATTGTCCGCACCTACGCATATGAAGCATAGCAATATAATGACGGGTGATATTTTCTTTGCCTGCCTTATCTTTCCACGTAGAAGCCATGCAAGCCCTCCGATGGCAAAGAGAAGGAAACCTGTATATGTCACGGCAATGCCGGCAGGATCGTGTGTGACTGTCAGCAGCGTGCCTCCACGGTCATCGTAGGAAGTCTGATAAAAGCGGTAATTACCAAGACGCCCGATATGATTCATCGATATCCTCATCGTATCGCCCGATGCAGTCTTCAGCTCCGACTTGAAATCCTTTGGAAAATTCATTCCCGGATAATATTCCGGAGCAAACGACAGCAGGGTGACGGCAGAGGGAAGTTTCTCCATCTTTCCGTCAGATGTCATGAAATGATCTGCTGTCTGGGAAGGGAAAAGATGGAGCGTCCCACGGCGGGAGAAGAGAGAAGTGCAGAAGCCCCCTGCGATCATGCATAAAAATGATATATGCATTATTAAAGCAGGACCATTCCGCCAGAGACGCCCCATTATTATTCCTACAATAAGAACCCCGGCTATCGCTATCCAAAGGATTTTCCATATAGCTGAAGAGTATATTTCTGCCGGCAACAGGGAGGAGAATCCTATCAGCAGAGAAATGACTACAGCTGAGACAAATACTATGATCTCAGTACGGCTCATAATCGCGATTGTCAGCCTTCTTTACAGCCATACATTCAGTTTCTATAAGCCAACCCGGACGGCACACCGGAGCGAGCACTATCGATTTAGGTATGTCAGGAAAGCGCTCTCTCATAATTCGACTTATGAGTGCATGGTCGGCAATATCGCGGATATAGACCGTCATATGGGCGACATCTTCCCAACCACAGTCGCCCTCAGCCAAAAGCACACCGATATTCTCAAGCATACGGTCAGTCTGTGCCTTTATGTCGCCGGGGGCTACAATTTGCCCCTTGTTGTCGATGCTTGCTGTGCCTGATACATAGACGTGGCGGCGGTCGGCATAGTCTACGGCGGTAGCGCGTTCGAATGCCACACCATATTCATATGTGGGATTAAGATGGGTCTTGCCGTAAAGGTATTTGATCTGAGGCGCTTTGATCCGCGTATCGGCAAAAGCATTGAACGCTACGAGCCGGGAGGGTTCGGCTGCCTGTCCCTCGATGCCGGTCGATGCTATGAAATGAGTGTCTGAGGTCAGGCCCTCACGGGCGAAGACACTGTTGCGCCCCTGCACCACCCCCTTGTAGTTGTTGTCGATATCACGTACGAAAAACCATGTGCGCAGGCAATTGTCTTTCAGGGAGGCACCTCTTTGCGCCAGCATCAGAGACAGACGTTCCAGATAAGCGACAGTCATTGTCAGAGAGTCGCCTGTCGCAATGTCAGTGCTGTCTCCTACCCATATACGACCTTTGGAGTCTTCCCAAAGTCCACCTTCATATGGACGGAAATCAGCCTCTTCCTCAAGAAGGACAAGCAATGAGGCTTTGGTGCCGTTGAGCGGTGACTGTCCTAACACAGAGCAGGCACATGGTTCCTCTTGCGGAAGATACTGAGTCTGATTGGATGGGTCGCTAAGCAGATAACGCTTGAATACAGGTTTGAGTCCGGTTTCATCTGCCAGCATTTTAACGGCGGTGTCAATAGCCATTATCTGGGAAGAGGCATTTCCGGAGCCGGATGTGGGTGTGATGTAGGCATGCGCCTCTTTTCTGCCATTTTCAAAAAGAGCCACAACTGCCTCAGCACCATCATATTTGATATTTATATATTGCATTTTGTTTAATTCTTCACAAAAATAACCATTTTATTAGAGATGCGCAAATTAATTGCGATTTGCGTTGATTGTTGATCATTGATTAAAGGTTATCGATCCAGTTGCGGATTAGATCCAGCTTTTCCTGCCTTACCACTTCTACTGAATGATCATAGTTCCAGTCTGCCGATATTTCAGAGTCAAGAATCATAAAAAGTTCGCTTTCTCCGCTTTTCCCCGGTGCTACACGGTCTTTCCCGGGAATCTTTCTCGAGGGAACCGATATAAGGTTTCTGAAGCTGTTGCCGGTGAGCAGGTCCAGACCGGCTGCGGCATATCCGTTGCCGCCATGACATTGCACACATGTAGTGTTGAATATTTCAGTCTGAATAGCTGCGGACATTGACATATCAACCACTTCTGCACTTAACTGCAAGTTCGCATCCTTAGGATTATAGTCGGTAGATAGAAACGTGGCTACCCGTCGACGCAGGCGATCGACAGCACACAGTTCGATTTTGGTCACCTCTCCGGGAATGCCGGAAAGGGTTATGTCGCATTTTCCGTCACTTACCGACGTTTCAATATTCTTGCTGATGAGGGCGTACTCGTTGCCGTCTTCAAACCCTGCCAAAGCGAGAGTGTAGCCTTGGCTCCAGGTGTCAGTCCCTGTCACTATGCCTGAAAAGTGGGCTGCTCCTCCATCTTCTGTTTGTATGATGTCATCATTGTAGATGCGCCCCTCGTCGCAAGATGTGAAAGAACCTAAAAAGACAGATGCCAAGATAATGTAATTATAGAATTTCATAAAAATTCATAACTTAAATCTTATAAGTCTTATAAGTCGAATAAGTCTTATTGTCGAATTAGAAGGAATATTGTGCCATTATAGTCACTGAGCTTGTGGCGAGTCCGAGATTATCCTCATCGCGGTCCATCTGGCGTGCGTGTCCGGTGCGTCCGGTATATTGGTACATCGCCTGAAGCTTAAGGTTGATGCTGTTGATGAAATAGTTGGCTCCTATGGCAGGCATGTTGAGGAAGCCACCCTTCTTTGTTGAGTTTCGCTCAAAGAAATCATAACGCAGACATCCCTGGAGTTTGTTTGTGATAAAATATCCCGCCTGACCGTATCCTCCGAAATAATTGTAGGAAGTGTCGATCTTCTGTCTTTTTGTGAAGCCAACGTTCATATAGTAGACCTCGGCTCCGAAATACCAGCGGTTTTTGATCCACGACCATTCCAGTCCGAGACGGAAATCGTTGGTGCTCTCGTTCTCGCTTTCTACATTTAGTGATCCGGAAACGCCTACGAGCATTTTATTGCTGTTGAGGCGCCTCGGGTCGCCCTGCGATGCCGGCATGACACCGAATGGCTGATATGTGAGCCTGGCTGCATAGAGGAGCGAGGGGATATGCCAGTCATCGCTGATGGTCTTCGTCGCTATGTTCACGCTTGCCCCGGTGCCGTTGAAAAGACCTATCTGGTAGCCGAATTTCTCCTTTATCATGCCGTGTACTTCCACACCGAGGTCGAATCCGGTGCCTATATGCGGAGTCACGGCGTTGAGCGAGTAGGGGAGTATCACTGAGGCAGTCAGGGAAGTCGGGAGCACGGGGAAAAGAGTCTCGCCGAGAGTGGTGAGGTAGGCGTGAGAGAATGGGGTCTTGAACTTACCGATCTTGACGCCGAATTCATCGGAGGGGCGGACATCCGCCCATGCCTGTTGCAGCAGACCTCCACCGGAGGCAGCCGCGTTGATCGACAGGTTGAAGGTGACGATATTGAATGCCTTGCCCGTGAATCCCAGCACTGCGTAAGGAATGGCAAATCCGGAATTTGCGACATTGTCCTGATTGTAGGCGGGGTCAAGACCTGCGTCGTCATAATAGTTATAGTTGGCAGTGGTCTGCACTAAGAGATATGGTTTGAAAAGGAAGTCCCCTTTCTTGGTGGTGAAAGTGAATCCCCGATGGTCGGCAAGCGACACGACGCCGTTTTCAGTGTCGGTGTCGTACTGGGCGTGTACGAGAGGAGAGAATAATAGGGAGAGTAGGGCTGGGAGTATTATTTTTTTCATTAGTTTTTTTGGTTGTCGGGTTTTAGGGTATTTATCATGATATGGCATGATAAATCATGATTTAGCTTTATTTATCATAAATTATGGGCTACAGGGATTGGAGGAATTTTATTATGGCGTCGCGGTCTTTGCGCGGCATGTTCTTGAATTTGTTTTTCGAGGCTTCCCCTTCCCCTCCGTGCCACATTATGGCTTCGGTGAAGTTGCGTGCTCTGCCGTCGTGGAGGAAGCATGTGTGTCCGTTGACCTTTTCCTGCAGACCGACGCCCCAGAGAGGAGTGGTGCGCCATTCGTTGCCTCGGGCGAGCCCGGACACATAGTTGTCGTTGAGCCCGACTCCCATTATCTCTGAGCCCATGTCGTGCAGCAGAAAGTCGCTGTATGGGTGGATAGTCTGGTTGCCCAGCCAAGGAAGTTGGGTGCCTGCAAGCAGTGTGGAGCCACGTGGGCGAGTATGTAGTGTAGTCACATGGCATAGATGGCATCCCGCCTGGAAGAAGAGAGCTTCGCCTCTCTTTACGTCAGGATCGTTCACGTTGCGACGGGCGGGAACACCGAGCGACTGCATGTAGAGGTCAACGTTTTCCATGTCTTCCGTAGACACGTCGAGCTGGTCGTAGGAAAGACCCATCATTGATCCTTGGTTCATCTGTATCTGACCCTCGCAGATTTCTTCAGGATAGCGGCTGTTGGTCACGCCCATATCGCTTGAGAATCCGAGCTCCACCGTGAGGTCGGCATGCTGAGCCTTGTTCCCGGAGATGCCGAGGCTTGTCACACCGCGTTCGCTGATGTAGTTGCAGCGTCCGCTGATGCCCCATTCCGGATAGTTGCTTTTAGCAGCCAGCTGTTCTATTTCGTGCTGGTCGAGTGACATCAGCTGTCCCATGCCTACGTGCCGAAGAGGCACCCGCACGGTGCAGAAGAGGTCTTCGGGAGCGATCTCGTCGGCATACCAGTCGGTGATGGTGTATGATGGATATGCCAGCTCATATGTGTCGCCGTCAGGAAACGAGAACTGCTGATAGTTCCAGTCTACCTTCAATTTCCCTTCCGGCTTTACGCCGTAGATGGCCTGGTCGTGGAGCACGCGTCCGTAGTCGCGGAAAAACGCGCCGTTTTTGCGTGTGATATAGACGAGCATCGCCGAGAATCCGTAGGAACCGGATCCGTTGTCGTTCCACACCCCGGGGCGTGTGCGTCCGGCATTTCGGTGGCAACTTCCGCATGAATATCCGGCATATACGGGTCCGAGTCCTCCACCTTGTCCGTTGGTTGAAGTGCGGACATCGTCATAGAGCCTGTCGCCGCGCACGAATCGGGTCAGGTAGTCGCCCTTCACCCAAGGCGCCTCGCTATCGTATGCAACCGACGAGTTAAGGAATATCGTGGAAGTTCCCGCCGACAGCTCATAGCCGGCAGGAACCTCAATGTCAAGCACATCCAGTCCGTCGCTCTCGCAGGCCGACAATAAAGCCGCCATACCCGTGAGGCAGATATAGATGGAATGAGATTTACTTATCATAGATATTTTCAGTTCTTTACTTTGCGTGGTTGTCCGTCTTTGAAAAGGAGGAATTCAAGAGTGTGGAACCCTCTTACGGATTGCACAGCCTCGATGGTGTCGTCGTCATCTCCGTCGCTCCAGTCAAGATTGTCGTAGTTGCCGGAGTTGAGGATCTGCACGATGTTGTCCTGGTCGAGAGGCCAGCTGTCCATATTGGGGTCGAGGCCGAGTGCATCTACAGGACCGAAGAGGAATGCCTCGCTCTTCTCCCAAGGCTCGCGTGCCTCAAGCCAGGCATTGCAAGCGGAGGCGAAATTGGCGTCAGACGGGGAGTTTTTGAATTTAAGCACAGTCTGATAGAGAGCCTCGTTTCGTTCTTTCAGGCTCTTGTAGGTCGGCACTACCACTACATCCACATAATTGTCTACTATGTCTTGATAGCGGCTGTCGTCGCCCAATTTGCTGACAGCATTCTTAAGATCTTTTGAGAGCAGTTCTTCAAGGTCAGCGCATGCAGTCATTGCGGAGCGACTTTCGCTGCTGTTGATGTGATTGCGGAAAGGCTGCGGGATAGCGAGGATAGCGTTTGAAGCGTTGGCAATTGCAGCCTTCACATCAGAGTCGAGTTGGGCATTTTCAGTTGCGATAAGTGCGGAAAGCGACTTAGGGCTGACAGTGCCGTCAAGCGATCCATAGTAGGAATTGCGGATTGAGAGGATATTGTTTGAATAGTCTTCGCGAGAGTGCCAGCTATACCATGATTCAACAGAGTAGAGTGCAGCCTGTGTGTCGCCTGATATATAGAGATTATAGGGGTCTCCGATCTTGGCTGTACCTACCTCGTTTGCGATGTCGGCGCAGCCTTCGATGATCTGCTCCACGCAGCTGAGTGCGCTTGAATAGTCGCCGCCGTTGTGCTGCTTGAAGCTTGTGGCGAAGGGAGCTCCGCCGTCGTATGATACTGTCCAGGCCTCATAGAGGGTATTGGAGTCCATCTGCAGCAGTAGTGCCACCTGCTGCATGTAGTTGCTCCAGCTTGCAGCGTTCTTTTCGTTGTAGTCGAGGGTGGCGGCGTTGTCATTGTTGTTGTCTTCCTGCTTCGGATCGTCATTGTTTGAGCATCCGGTAAGCATCATTGCGCTTGCGCAGAAAAGCGCGGAAAATGAGAGTAAGTATTTTTTCATATTTTTATTGTTTTGTTTATGGTGTTTAGAAAGTTTAGGGAGTTTAAGATCTTAATTTTCAATTCAAAATTACTTTGAGAGAAACCAACCTATGTAGGCTATGCCGATGGAGAATTCGTTTTCAGAGTTGTAGCGACCTTTGCCGAATACTTTTGCCGTGCCGATCTGTCGGGTGGTGTAGTCTGCCTTTAGCACGAGATTTGGAAGTGCGAACCAGTTGAGTCCGGCTTGCCATTGGCTTACTTCGAGGCGGTGGTCCATCGTAGTCTTGGTGCCTTCTCCGCGATACTGGGGATTGTAATATTCATACCGGGCGAAAGGATATATTGTCGGAAAAATCCCCTTAATGAGCGATTTTATATTTATGCCGACTTCCCCTCCATAGCTGAGGGCATTTTTTGCAATCGGGATAAGACGGCTGTAGGGTGATTTGTTGGAGAGCAACCTGTTAGCGTCGCTGAGAGCAGCAGAGTTTCCTATATAACCATAGGTGAGGTTGGCGCGGGCTGTCACGAATTTATTTCTGTACTGAGCGTCCCAGGTGCCGATTGCCACGGGTATCTTTCCTATTGCGGAGTAGGTGTGCTCTTTGTCGGAATTTGCTCCGGCATTACGGCAATAGTAGAACGACACGCCTGTGCGGAGTCCCGGCACACCGCTGTAATCTATACGGACTATGTATGCGGGAGATGTGAAGTTGTCGGTTTCGAAGAGTCCCTGTTTTCCTCCGATGATCCATTCATCACGGTTAAAACCGTTGGCATTGAGGCCGGCAGTGATCATGAGCTGATAATCAAACCTTGTAAATCTTTTTCCAAACGATCCAAAAAACTGAATGCCGGTCTCATGCCAGGTGGAGGGAAGGAGGGAAGTCTCAGCCTGGGGCCTAACGGTCCCGAAGAAATTGATAGGCTCGTGGTGTGCGTTTGTGAGCCCCACGGGCACGATCATGTGGCCTGCCCTAACGTTGAATTGTGGAATTATGAGTCTTGTTATGTGGAATTGCTCGAGGGCGACTTCCCCTCCCTTCTCTATTTCGGTCTCATATTCTCCATTCTCGCTGTTCTCAAGTTCTACGGCTGTGCCTGTGCCTCCTGCCTCGAACTCTATTTCAGCGCCGAGAATCCATTTAGAATTGAATTTATAGTCAAAAGCGAGCACGAATCGTGGAATCGATATGGAGTTGCGGTGCGTTCTTGTGTTGCCTGTTGCAGTTCCGGCGAAGCGGTTGATGCCGTAGTCTTTGAAAGATGCCACCATCTCTCCGTAGCCTCCGAAGCGGAATTTGTGATAGCCTGCAGTGTCGGCCTGGGTGGCAGCAAGCGGTTTTTCCATGTATTCCGCAGCGCCGGCTGTAAATGTGGCGTGCGATTGGACGGCGGCTATAGCTGCGATTCCAAGTATAGCTGAAAAGTATGCTTTCATTTTTGGTTGTTTTTTTTCGGATGCAAAATTACAATCGAAAAAATCGCCTGGCAATACCCATTATTTAGACTAATTCTAAATAAATTTGATAAAAACACGTTATAAATGAGATGATAGATCTCAAAATACTCAAAAATGAGTATGGAATCGTTAAATAATATTTCTTATTTTTGCAACCAGAAATAGATTGGGAAATGGAAAAATCAAAAGCATATACCGGGGCGGACAGGCTTCGCGACCTGATAGACGAAAACAGCGACCTGATGATGGTCGCAGCAAGATTCGGAATATCACTCGGCTTCGGCGATAAGACCGTGAAGGAGGTCTGTGCCGAAGATAGTGTCGATGAGCACACGTTTCTCGCCGTGTGCAATCTTATCGACAGTCGTCCGTATTCTGTTGAGGTGTCGCTGACCTCCCTGATGCGCTATCTGAGGAGTGCCCACTCTTATTTCCTTGAGTTCCTGTTGCCTTCCATACGCCGCAAGCTTCTTCTTGCTGTCAGTGCCCTTCCGATCGATGATGTGCTGCTGCAGCTGCTTAAGTTTTTTGACGATTACTGCGCCGAGGTACGCCGGCACATGGAGCATGAGAATGACAGCATATTCAGTTATGTCGATCGTCTTCTTGAAGGGAATGTCTCTGAAGAGTTCCGCATATCCGATTATTCCGTAACACACACGAGCATGACTGAGAAACTCGATGAGTTGAAGGATATATTCATACGTCATTATCATGTCATGAACAATCTGTGGCTCGTCTCCGCGCTTAACGATATCATAGATTGCAACTCCGACCTGTGCTCCCATTGCGAGATTGAAGACCGTATGTTCCTACCCGCAGTGTCTCGTCTCGAAAGGTCGCTGAAGCTCAAGGAGCGGGATGCAAAGCCTGAGGTGGATGAGGTCAAGGGCGAAGATTCGCTGCTCGACAGCATGACGGAGCGCGAGAAAGACATATTGCGCTGTGTGGCGCGCGGAATGCAGAATAAGGAAATTGCGGATAAACTTTTTATTTCCATCAACACAGTGACCACTTATAGACGTAACATATCGGCGAAGCTCAATATCCATTCGGCAGCCGGACTGACGGTCTTCGCCATCCTGCATGGTCTTGTGGATATAAACGACATCGACCCGCACCTTTGATGATGCGGGCCGAACGGCAAACTATTGTTATGGATTAATACGGCTCTAAGATAGAGCCTAAATGATATAGGCGGCGGCATCCATTATATAGATGCTGGCGAGCATGATGAGTTTTATCAGCACCATGCATATTGACCGTCTACATAAAAAAAGGATAGTTGACACTACTGTGGTTATCACGAAGAGAGTCTGCAAGAGTATGTTGGTGACAGCGGGAAGCTGATCGGAAATGCCAAGGATTACCATTGCATACAATACCATAGATAAAGAATCTAAGGCAAATTGTCGTTTTAGATCAAGAACTGAAGGCAATGCCAGGATGGCGTTGCGCATGGTTCTGATTATATGGGTGTTGTAGGATAGTTGCATAAATAATTATAATGCGGCGTTGCGCCTGAAAGTTATGGATTGGTCACTTGTTTGTGTGCGTATGTTATTAAAACGGCAATCTACTTTCCATATTGTCACCGACAACGTCTTATAAGTTTTTTTAAGATAATTTATGAGATGAAGTGTTGGTCTGATTTCCGTATGATCAACTTCCGGCATGTGTAATGTTGAGTTGCCTTATTTGGATGATATTATAAAAATCACTAAATTTGTGGAAAATTAATAAATATAAAAAATGAATAAGAATTTCATCAAAAAAATCGGGGCTATTGCATCTGCGATTTTGATTTCTGCCGGTTCGCTGGTTTCGGCACAGGTTAAGACAAGTGTCTCTATCTTAGGCGACTCATATTCCACTTTTGAAAACTACATCGAGCCGAAAGGGAATGAGATTTGGTATTTTCGCCATCCCAAACCTAATCGTACTGACGTCGACGATGTGAAACAGACGTGGTGGCATCTGCTGATAAAGGAGAATGGTTATAAACTTGAGAAGAACAACTCTTATTCCGGGTCTACAATCTGCACCACGGGATATAGAGGTGAAGATTATTCTGACAGGGCTTTTATTACCCGGATGGATAATCTCGGCAATCCTGACATTCTTCTGATTTTTGGTGCTACTAACGACTCATGGGCTAATGCTCCAATAGGAGAATTCGTGTGGGCTGATTGGACCGATGAGCAATTAAAATCATTCCGTCCTGCGTTGACCTACATGCTTTCATATATAGTAGACCGCTATCCCAATACAGAACTTCTGTATATAATCAACGACGGTCTGAAACCGGAGATCACCAACTCAATTGTGGAGGCTTGCGATCACTATGGTGTGCCTTATATCCAGCTCAAGGACATTGATAAGACGGCGAGTCATCCGAATATCCACGGCATGAAGCAGATAGCGGAGCAGGTGTCGGCGGTCTTGAAATAACTGATGTCATAAAAATAAAAGTGGACTCGCGCTGCATGAGTCCACTTTTGTTTTTTATATGTTTTGGGAATTATTCCTTTGGGGTAATTCCCATATTTTTGAAAATAAATGAATATATATCGGTGTATTCATCAATGATCTTTGTAATCGGCTTGCCGGAACCATGCCCCGCATTGCTGTCGATGCGTATTAGTTTTGGAGCGTCGCCGGTGTCTGAAGCCTGTAGTGTCGCGGCATATTTAAAGGAATGGGCGGGCACTACGCGGTCGTCATGATCGGCTGTGGTAATCAAAATAGCAGGATAGCGCGTCCCGTCGTTCTTTATGTTGTGAAGAGGGGAGTATGAGAGGAGGTATTTCGCCATTTCTTGTGAGTCGTCGGATGTGCCGTAATCGTGAGCCCAGTTCCATCCGATGGTGAATAGATGGTAGCGCATCATGTCCATGACGCCGACACGCGGTATTGCTACCTTGAACAGATCGGGCCGCATGTTTGTGACGGCTCCCACAAGAAGGCCGCCGTTGCTGCCTCCTTCTATGGCAATCAGGTCTTTGCTGGTCCAATCCTGCTCTATAAGATACTCTGCGGCCGCTATGAAATCATCAAACACATTCTTCTTTTCAAGCTTTGTTCCGGCAATGTGCCAATCTTCTCCATATTCGCCACCTCCGCGCAGATTTGTCTGGGCGTAGATACCGCCATTTTCAAGCCAGAAAAGGCGGTTGGCGGAGAAGCCGGGATTCAGTGTGACGTTGAAGCCACCATACCCATACAGATACACCGGATTCTTCCCGTTTTTCTTTAATCCTTTCTTATAGGTTAGGAACATTGGTATTTTAGTGCCGTCGGTAGAAGGATAGAACACCTGTTCGGTCACATAATCCTCCGGATTGAAGCCCTGAAGTTCCGTTGTGCGGAATAATCTGCTTTTTCCGGTGGCGGCATCATAAGCCATAATCTGAGAAGGGGTGGTGAAAGAAGAAAAAGCGTAGAATGTCTCGGTGTCATGCGGATTTGTGGAGAAAGACAAAGTGCCATATCCGGGGAGTGTTATCTCTTGTTCCCTGTTCCCTTCAGAGTCATACACATAAGCGTGATGAGAAGCATCCTTGTCGTAGGTGAGGATAAGCTTGTCGCCCGCGAAGCGAGCGTCTACGAGGACGGCTGAATTATTCTCAGGCACAAGATCTACCCAATTCTCACGTTGAGGCGCTTTTAAATCTGCTGTCACAAGACGGTATTTCGGAGCATCCGCTGACGTGAAAATGATGAGTTTGCCATCGCGTGAATCTATGACACTTATATCATTGTCTTGTGATTCCTCCACTGTCACCCATTTGGACCCGGGGGTGGTAAGGTCTTTAATGCAAAGTGAATTTCCGTTTCCGGCGCCACCACCCATCACGATCAGGGTCGACTCGTTGTCGGTGATATCGACACTGTGGAAGTGAAGCGGCTCTTTACGGTTTTCGTAGACTACGTTGTCTGCGCTCTGAGGAGTCCCGAGCTTGTGATAATACACCTTGTGATATTCGTTGGCATTTGAATATTCCTTTCCCTTGGCGGGTTTTTCATAAGCACTGTAATAGAAGCCATCCCCGTGCCAGGCGGCTCCGGTGAATTTCGCCCATTCGATATGATCATCGAGAAGCTTTCCCGTAGCGGTGTCCATTACATATATCTCTGTCCAGTCGCTACCGCTGCGTGAGATGGTGTAAGCGGTATATTTGCCGTCGTGCGATTGATATACGCCGGTAAGTGCTACGGTGCCATCGTCAGAAAGTGTATTAGGGTCAATAAAAATCTCTCCTTCACCGTCCGGAGTATCCGAACGATATAAGATGGATTGGTTTTTCAGTCCGTCGTTCTTGTAATAGTAGTATTTTCCATCGGCCTTCTTGGAGGGGAGTCCTATTTTTGGATAATTGTTTAGTTGCTCGATTCTGTCGCGGATTTTTCCCCTGAAAGGAATATTGGAAAGATATTCCTGGGTGACAGCATTCTCCGCCTTGACCCATGCAAGAGTCTCAGACGCTGTGTCGTTTTCAAGCGGACGGTAGGGATCGTTGACTTCCATTCCGTAATAATTGTCTATCGTCCCGTCGTTAGGTGCCTCCGGATAGGAGATTTGCCCCTGTTTTGAGCATGAGGCGATGGATATTGCCATAATCGCGAGGATTGATGTAGTTTTAGTTCGTGACATAAAGATATATTTCTTTTGAACGCAAATTTAAGAAAAATAATCGGATTATCCAAAATATCAATTAATTTCACTCCGGATTACCACCCCATCTTTGGCATAAAAGATCCTCGGTATCCCGATCGAAGCGAATTTTGAATACAGGATGCGGTCGTCCTGAGCGGCTACCGGCATAGTAAGACCCTCTTCTTTCCAATATCGTTCAACATCGGCTCTCCCTTCCTCTCTTGATATGCATATATACTGCGGCCTTGCCTCTTCCGTAATCTTTTGATCATTCTCATACTGTTTCTGCAGAATCGGCAATTCTCTCCGGCAGTCAGCACAAGTGGTATTAAAGAAAACGATTATCATTTCCGTCTTATAAGAATCGGCTGAACTCACCGTCGCCCCATCTATAGTCGTCACCTCAAACAGAGGCAGTTCATCACCGGCCCGCAGATACCATTCAGGCTCCTCTTTATCAGCGACACACGCGGTCAGACAGGCTAACAAGCCTGCCAACCAAACAATTATTCTATTCTTATTTATCATACATTGCAAATTTACTCAGTTTTTTTCAATCCACAAAGAAATCACCGCGACGTTTTCTTACAATAAATAGAAAAGACACACCTTCCGGCATGTCTTAATTATTTTTTCTCTTGGCGTGAGATCATCAAGGGAGTTTGTCATACTCTTCATCCGACACGGGTTCAAGCCAGACATTGTCAGTGTTTTCTCCCGGTACTCCAAAAGCGAGATGCGCGAACCATGAGTCCTTGGCGGCTCCATGCCAATGCTTTACATTAGCGGGAATATTTATGACGGTACCCGGGAGAATCTCGATAGCCGGCTTCCCTTCTTCCTGATACCATCCTCGTCCTGCAACCCCTACAAGCATCTGTCCGCCACCCTGTTCAGCCTTATGAACATGCCAGTTGTTGCGGCAGCGTGGCTCGAATGTCACGTTGGCAAACGGAATCTGTTCAGTAGCGATCTGAGCCAGGTAGCTGTTGCCGATGAAATACTTCGCATAAGCGGTATTAGGCTCCCCGATTGGGAAAATCATCTCCTTCTGGAACTGTGCCTTGGCATCATCTCCCTTTATATCATCGTTCCAAACATCCTTCGCCTGGCGAAATGCCGCCCATGCTTTTGGCCAACCTGCATAAAAGGCTATGTGAGTGATAATTTCGGAAATTTCAGTGCGCGTGATTCCGTTTTTCTTTGCCTCCTGAAGATGATATGTCAGAGAACTGTCGGTGATCCCTTGTGAGATAAGACAAGTCACTGTCACGAGGCTGCGGTCGCGAAGCGACAGAAGATCGTTTCTGCTCCAGACCTCACCAAAAAGGATATCGTCATTAAGATGGGCGAACTCCGGTGCAAATTCTCCGAGAGCGTCACGACCCGCCGTCTGTACTATTTTCTGCTGTGCCATAATATTTAATGTTGTCATCACCAAAATAATTAGCAAAATGATTTTTTTCATTAGATACTTAACTAATCAAGGTTTATTATATTATAATTTTGCGATCCGAGACCTATTTCTTCACCATAATCCAATGTATGCATGCCATGCCGCGAATCGATGCGCTCTATCAGATGCACCTTCCCGTGATCATCCGACGACCGCACGAGATCAGTGCAAGCCTTGTCAAGCGCGATAGGATCGAGAGAGGCGAGCACACCGATGTCGTGCATCTGCGGATCTGCAGGATGGGAATCGCAGTCGCAGTCGACAGAAAGATTATTGGCAACGCTGATGTAGATGATATTGTCGCCGCAATGATCCGCTACGGCTTTCGCAGCCTCAGCCATTGACTCAAGAAAATCATCCTGCTTCGCGGCCTTCCATCCGTTTTCTCGTGTCTCAGTAGCACCTGCACTATGGATATACATCTTGCCGTTGCCTGATGCTATGCCGATCGACATATTCTTCACGGCGCCACCGAAGCCTCCCATTGCGTGGCCCTTGAAGTGCGACAAAATCACCGTGAAATCATAATCCGGATAGTGTGAGCCAACGATATCATATTTCAGATGCTTTCCATTTTCAACCGGAATCTTTACTTCACCGTCGGAATCCATGATATCCACATCCGCAATTGCAGTAAAGCCGTGTTCCTCAGCCGCCTTAAGATGATCTACAGAAGAGTAACGTCTGCCGTTATAAGCAGTGTTGCACTCCACGATCGTGCCCTTGGTCAGATCCACAAAATCCTTGATCAGAGCCGGCTGAAGATAGTTGTGACCTCCGGGTTCGCCGGTAGAGATCTTGATAGCCACCTTCCCCGTAGCCTCGCGTCCAAGCGCCTTGTAAAGTTTTACGATAGCCTCCGGAGAGATATCCTTAGTCATATACACCACCGACGGCTCTTTCGCGTCTGTGTTTCCCTTCGTCTGTTCGGAAACATTCTGAGCGTTGCACGACAAAGTCAGCAACGTGCCGGCAACAAAAGCAAATAATTTATTCATATATATTAATTCAAAAGGTATAAGCGTCTCCCTTCACTTGTTAAAGCGGAATCACAACTGCAAATTTACAACAAAAAAATCATATTCCTACAACCGTTATCACAGAATTTCCAAGCATTATTACATTTTTTTATTAACTTTGTGGTCGGAAATTTTATATCTATGATTCGCCTGACATTGATAATCGTTTTTTTTATAGCCGGCATGACTGACTGTATCGCCGGAAACATAATCAGAAATGGAGTGCCTTGGTTTGATGCTGATGGAAATATCGTGAACGCGCATGGCGCTTGCATAGTGGAGGATGGCGGTAAGTATTGGTTGTTTGGTGAGTATAAATCAGACGAATCAAATGCTTTCCCCGGCTTCGGATGCTACTCTTCTGATAATCTTGTAGATTGGAAATTCGAACGTGTGGTGCTTCCCGTGCAACAAAACGGAATCCTTGGCCCGGAACGGGTAGGGGAGCGGGTGAAGGTGATGCGATGTCCTTCTACAGGGGAATACATAATGCTGATGCATGCCGACGACATGAAATATAAGGATCCAAACATCGGAATAGCCGTATGCGACCGAATTGACGGCGATTATGAACTGCTTGGCACCATAGAATATGAAGGGCAGCCAATCAAACGTTGGGATATGGGGACATTTCAAGACGAAGATGGAACCGGATATCTTCTGATCCACCATGGTCCAATCTACAGACTAAGCAAAGATTATAGGTCGATAGAGGCTAAAGTCGCTGATGTGAAGGGAATGGGGGAGTCTCCTGCTATGTTCAAGAAAGATGGCATCTACTATCTCCTTACCTCTCACACCACAAGCTGGGAGCGCAATGATAATTACTATTTCACCGCGTCTTCCATTGAAGGCCCTTGGGAAAATCAGGGATTATTCTGTCCTCCGGGTTCTCTGACCTACAACTCACAGTGTACTTTCGTTTTGCCATTGATAAACAACGGCGAAATGATACCTATGTATATGGGCGACAGATGGTCGTTCCCTTATCAAGCTTCGGCCGCTACATACGTCTGGCTCCCGATGCAGACAGACGGAACCAAACTCTTTATCCCGGAATATTGGCAGGCATGGGATGTAGATTACATTTCAAAAGCTGAGTCAAAGGGCGTATCCATCGCTCATTTATGGTCGTCAAATACACCCGGAGACAAATTGTCTCTGCCATTCAATGGACAAAGGATTAGCATAATAGGGAAATCAGATAATCAATCCGGTTATGCGGAAGTAAGGATAAAAAATAAAGAAGGAGATGTGTTGCACACCTCTCTTGTGGATTTCTATAGTAAGACTGAAGACTTAGGTCCGCGCTTCGTAAGCAAGTCATATCCGGAAGGCGATTACATCCTTGAAGTTGAAGTCACCGGAAAGAACCCTGTATGGTTCAACAAAAAAGGAGACCGCTTCGGAAGCACGGACTGCTTCATCAATGTCTCGGAGTTTGTCGTTGAGTAAAATCAAGGCTAAGGCGATTGATTTTTTTCAATCAAGCAAAAAAAGACCAAAACATAACCGACATTCCAATTAATTTATTAATTTTGCATATCAAGACAAAAAAACAGACTATTTCTGAACAGAACCTAAATATTTAAGACAATGGTTAATTTCTCACTTGAGGGCAAAGTTGCTCTCGTCACCGGTGCTGCTTATGGCATTGGATTGGCTATCGCACAGGCTTTTGCAGAAGCCGGCGCTAAAATTGTATTCAACTGTTCACGTCAAGAGACTGTAGACCGGGGTCTGAAGGCTTACAAGGAGCTTGGCATTGATGCCAAGGGTTATCTTTGTGATGTAACTGATGAAGAAGCTGTCAAGTCTATGGTGGCTGACATTGAAAAAACTGTCGGCACAATTGATATTCTTGTCAACAATGCCGGAATTATCAAACGCATACCGATGGAGGAAATGGCTGTCGAAGATTTCCGTCGCGTAATCGATGTAGACCTGGTGGCTCCTTACATATGTGCAAAGGCAGTCATTCCGGGAATGATAAAGAAAGGACACGGAAAAATTATCAATATCTGCTCTATGATGTCAGAGCTCGGTAGAGAAACTGTCTCTGCCTATGCAGCGGCTAAAGGCGGACTTAAGATGCTTACACGCAACATTTGCTCGGAATATGGCGAAGCCAACATCCAGTGCAACGGCATCGGCCCGGGTTATATCGCCACTGACCAGACTGCTCCTTTGCGCGAACGTCAGGCCGACGGTTCCAGACATCCGTTCGACCAGTTTATCATATCAAAAACTCCCGCCGGACGCTGGGGAACTCCGGAAGACCTTATGGGGCCTGCAGTATTCCTTGCTTCTGATGCGTCTGATTTCGTAAACGGCCATGTCCTTTATGTGGATGGTGGCATTCTCGCTTATATCGGCAAACAACCTAAATAAAATGAACGAAGAATTTAAAGAAGTTGCCGAAAGCTTTACCCTTCCCGAAGCTATAAAAGAAGCTCAGCGCTGCCTTCATTGCAAGGTGCCCGGATGCAAGAAGGGTTGCCCAATCAGCAATGACATTCCTGATTGGATTGGAGAACTTGCCCACGGAAACTTCGGCAATGCCATAGAGATCATCCACAACAGAAGCAACCTCCCGGCTGTATGCGGACGTGTATGCGCGCATGAACGCCAATGTGAAGGAAACTGCGTGCTTGCAAAGAAAGGCGAGGCCATACACATCGGTAAGCTTGAAAGATTTGTGGCTGACTTCGATAGCGAAGCCGGATGGAGCCATGAGAATATTCCTGAAAAGACGCGTGGTCGCGTGGCCGTTATCGGCTCCGGACCTGCCGGTCTCACTATTGCCGGCGATCTTGCCCGTCAAGGATTTCATGTTGAAATTTTCGAGATGGGTATTGAGCCCGGTGGTGTGCTGACATTCGGAATTCCTGAGTATCGACTTCCAAAAGAAGTCGTGAAGCGAGAGATCAAGAAAATAGAGAATCTCGGTGTGAAGATACATCTGCGCACCACTATCGGACAGAACTACACTATCGACCGACTGTTTGAAGAAGGATTTGATGCAATATTCATGGGAACCGGCACCAGCCGACCAAAGACACTCCCGATTGAAGGCGCCACACACCCGGGAGTGCGTCAGGCTGTTTGGTTCTTGCGTCGAGTAAGCCTATTCAACTCAGGATTCATCAAAAGAGACGAAGTCGTAATCGGAGAAGGTGATAAGATTGCTGTGATCGGATGTGGCAACACCGCTATGGATGCCGCCCGCTCAGCTTTGAGAATGGGAGCATCGGAAGTGTCTGTGATATACCACCGTGAAATCGACACCATGTCGGCTCTTCGCGCTGAATATGACGAAGCTGTGGAAGAAGGTGTGAAGTTCCTTTGGAACACAACCGTCAAGAAAGTGAACGGAGCTGAGGGTATGCGTCTTCATTCCATAATCATCGATCAAAATGGAGAGGAAAAAGAAATGCCTGTTGACCGTGTAATATTGGCTGTCGGATCTGCGCCTGCTTCCAGAATTGTTGATTCCACTGAGGGAATTGAAGTGGATGATAAAGGATATGTCTTGACACGAGAAACCCCTTACGGTATGACCACAAGAAAAGGGGTATTTGCCGGTGGCGACGTCACCAACCGTCCGGCGACAGTGGTACATGCCATGCAAGATGCAAAGAAAGTGGCTGAAAGCATTGCCAAATATATCGATGCAATAAAGCTGATCGAGGCCATTAGCTGACAGATTCAAATCCTTTAGACCTGTATTCTCTAATTTACAATAGACCAAAATAAATAATCCGTCCGGATTTCCGGGCGGATTATTTATTTTGCATCATTTTCATATTCAAGTGATAACCCCTTGACCTTATAACCTTCTTATCCTTCAACTTTCGCTTGCGAAAGTTGAGTTACTTATAATTGTCAAGTGTCTCTTTAAGCCGATTCAGAAGCATCATCTGCAGTTCGCGCGGTGCAATCACTGTGATATCAGGCCCCATCGTCATCAGCTCGCTGACCAACTCATAATTTATTTGAAGGTGGTAGCTGAAAATTGAATAAAAATCATGGGCTTCTTCTTTCTGAGTATGATGAAGAGGGAGTGCACGAAGATATTTTGCGCGGGTTAGCGATGTCTGAATGATGACATTTCTTATGGGTGCCTTTGACGTTGTGACCCCTACAATATTACCGAAAAACTTATCGATCGTCATGCCCTGCGGCATTACGAACTTATCGGAGGTCAATTCCATTTCACTAACCCTGTCCAATGCATATGTGCGCAACGTGTGTTCATCTTTTGCTCCGAACATATACCATCGCTGCTTATACAGCTTAAGAAAATAGGGAGAAAAAAGAATTCCCACTTCCGGACGTGATCGGGAAAAACCGGAATAAGTGAACACTATCTTCAGGTTGTCATGCATTGCTTCCGCCACCAATGGAAGATATTCCCTTGCTGACGGCACATCCTCCATGTCTACGCGATCGGAGTATGCTCCAAGCTTCTGCATGGTCTTTATAGTCACTGAATTATTCAGTGTCATGTCGGTGATTTGCTTTGCAGACTGTGACCATTTGGAATCAATTCGGTAACTTCCATCTGAATCACACACTATATCTATTCCAAAGGTTTCTTCTATGGCCCGACGATACTTGTAGAATGTCCGGTCAGCAAGCGGATTGCCATCTGAAAAATCCGACTCAATCCACAATTTATTCAAATGTGCCTTTGAGATCTTCTTATATTTCAATATAGTGTCTACAATCCAAAGATAGCGTGATAACTTGTCTTTTGCCATTAAGGAGATAATGAAATTATAAAATGATGATTTTGACAGGAACCATGCCGTCTACCTTGATGATATAGATGCCTTTGGCCAACGTGAATCCTACACCGCCCGCAACCGAGGCTTCGGAATGGACAAGCATTCCAGCCATGTCATATACAGCTACCGATCCATTTCCATCAAGGCCATTGACTGTCACAGCGTCTCCGGAAACTTCAATATCCGGCGTAAGGACATTCCGGATTTCATCTACTGCGTCCGGTGTGGCAATGACATGCTGTTCGATAAGGATATCATGGAAATTGATGCCTTTGTTGCTGAGAGATGCCCGGTCAATGCGTATGTTGCACAGATCGGTGCCTTCATAAGTGTGTGTAAATTTGTAGGTCTTCTTCTCTGAAGATTTAAACTTAAAGGTGGCGAGATCATCGCTGCTATTCACAACTCCGTCGCCATTCACGTCTGTTCCTGTACTGAGTTTCACCGATTGGGCGCTGCTGTCGGAATTGCCGCAATAAAGAGTGATTTTCCATGGTCCTTGAATGTCGTTGACCTGAATATAGCATTTGTCTACATTGCCTTGCTTGCCGATAAACCCGACTGCATTCTTTGATGCTCCGTTGTCGGCTGAGGAATAAGAAGTGTATGGGCCGAGGGCTCCGAAAGCCACAAGCCGACCTCCGTCCGTGCCCATTACCATATTGTCGAAAGCAACCTCGGCTTTTACTCCCTTCATTATGTCAAGCTGATTGCCGGAAATGATTGTGCCCCAATCGGAATTGCCGAAAGATGCTGGTGTGGTATGGAAATCGGTGTAGAAGAGTGTGCCTCCGGCTAAAGCTTTGAAGCTCCATACATCCCCTTCTGTCACGCCGGTATTGTTGACTGCATCCACGCGCCAGAAGTAAGTGGTGTTAGCTTCCAATTCGCCGGGTCTTAATGAGGTGTCGGTCAAGTCGGAGGCGATTTCCTCAAGATTGTCGGCGGAAGTGCCTAAATATACGTTGTAGGTCAATGTGCCGAAATATTCTTGTGTGTCGTTTTTCCATTTGAGCACTACGTCAAGCACTTTTTCGGCAGCGCCGTCAGCGGGTGCTACGGGAGTGGTTTGGTTCGGATAAAAAGGTTCGGAAGTCATGGTCTGGAGTGCAGGTGACTCTACCGATCTCATGCCGTTTTCTCCAAGCGCATACACTCTGAAGTAATATAGCTTGTTTTCTTCGAGCCCTTCGATTTTTAGGGTAGTCTCGCAAGCTTCCGTGCGGCATGCCTCCGCGTATGTCGATCCATCGGTGGAAATTTCCACTACAAAACCGGTTGCTTCTCCGGAATTATCGGTCCATTCAAGCGTGATGGCATTTTTTTCATTCTTTATAGACCTTAAGTCAGTAGGATTCTTCAGATATGGATAAGCGGAGTCGATGCTAAAGGCATAGTTCTCTATATTGGCATATCCGTTGGCTGATATGGATGCGGCATCCGTCGCATCTTGCGGATTAAGGCCATTGGCAATTTCCCATTCGTCGGGGATGCCGTCGCCGTCAGAGTCAAGGGGCTTATATCCACCGAATAATTTCCCGGTCCCTTTATGAGGAAGCGCTTTCTCGGTTGCTATTCCGGCAGTAGTGCCAAAAGATCCAAACGACGAGAGTTCATCGATCAGATATTGGTCCACTTCATCACGCACCGGGAGTGATGCGCCTCCATATGCAAGTACATATTCAAGTGCTTCCGGAGCGGTCATCCTGCCGGCTATTTCAGGCACTCCTTTCGGAGCTCCGTGTTTCACGAGATCCGCGGTGTCATATACGCGGTATCCTCCTGATTTCTCATATTCTTCGTCTGTCATATCGTGGCCATCAAGCTTGCCGTCGATATTTTCATCATACCAGTTTCCTTGAGCGAAATACTTGAAATTGTTGTTGCCGCCCACGAATGGGAAAGCGGCCTTTATCCACGGTCCGGTGATCCAATAATTGTCGGTGATCTCTGCCCAGGAGTCTCCGGCGCTGTCACCGCCCATGTTATATGCGGCCTCCTTACCCCAGTTGTATGAGACGTTATTGACAAACTGATTCAGTCCTTTGACCTTCGGATTTCGGGTTGAATTCTCTATATACAGGTTGCGGAAAAGAGTCACGCCATTATCTGTCTGAATAAGGCCTCCGCAGGAGTGGGGTTGAAGTCCCTGGCCGATGATTGAGTTCTGGATGGTCACATTTGATGGTCCGGATCCTTTGTCGTTGCTGCTGACTGAGAAATTCTCATCGCGCCCCCATAACACCGACATATGGTCGAATATCATGTCATGCCCTGATGCAACTCCTGCCGCATCTTTCCCGCTGTCGCCGTTGACTCCCATTCGCACACGGAGATAACGCACTATGATATTGTTGGCATCGGAAAACGACACTCCATTGCCATATACTTGAACACCTTCTCCCGGCGCTGTCTGTCCGAGAATGGTTAGATTGCTCTTAAACACAAGGCGGCTCTTAAGGTTGATGACTCCGGAGACGTCGAACACAACTATTCTGTTGGACTTCGACACTGCATCGCGAAGCGATCCTTTGCCATTGTCGTTGAGATTGGTCACATGATAGATTTCACCTCCACGTCCCCCGGTAGCGTACCGTCCGAAACCCTCGGCTCCGGGAAAGGCGAGCAGAGTATCGGAGGCACTTGCAGTAGCTGCAGTCAAAGATAAGGCTCCTATACCCACCATTCTGACAAATTCTTTTTTCATGATGTTATGATTATTTTATTTTTCAATTCGTTCATACCAATAAGAAGGACTCAGCATAAGATCTGCAAATTCGGCAAGTCCCATTCCTGACGGCACATTTTTATCACCATCCTGCAATAGCTCATCACATTGGGCGGCAATCTCTTCAAGTGGAAGATATGAAAACGAATCAGGGTACATCTCCAATTGCTGAGCTATCGTCATCATTGAATCTTTGTTGCCCCAGAGCGCGCTCCTGAGCAGCATGGACTCTCCGAGCTTTGAGTCGTAAGGAAGGCCCCTTCCCATCAGAAGGGATGTCCCCGCAAGTGCAGAAGCTTTTGCCAGAAATTCTCTGTCAGGAAGATTGTCTCCAACCACGTCTTCGGTGTTATTGAGAATCAAATCTATGTAATTAAGTGCTGCCACCGGAAGATTTTGATCCGCAGCTCGTTCATACCATCTCAGTGCCCCTTGCAAGTCCTTTTTGTCAAATTCTCCATGTTGCAATATCCAGCCTACATTATTGGCAGCTTTCGCATCCCCTTCCCAAGCCGCCAATAGCATCATTTCGTAACCTTGTCTTCGGTCATCCGGCAAGGAATCCCTCATAAACAGGCTATACCCTTCCATTGCTTGCCGGGCTACCTCCTCCGGAGTAGACGCAAAAGCGGTCAAAGGGAAAATAGCCGAGCATAACGCATATAATATCATGCATTTCCTATTCATAATGCAAAAATAATATTTTTTTTCTTCATCTGCAACAAGATGTCTCTTTTCTGCTTTAGAAGTTGTTTAAACTTATTTTTTTATTAATATTTCGTCAGGTTTTCGAGTAGATTTTTCTTCATGAAGAAGGAGACAATTCCATTGAGAGAGAGCAGAAGGCAAG
>CAMWJD010000001.1 GCA_947174515.1 uncultured Porphyromonadaceae bacterium | reverse complement strand
GAGGACTCTTCTGTCTACAAAATTAATAAATAATTCAGACTTACAAAAACTTTTCTCGAAAATTATATGGAAAGAGAGGAAGAAAAGCGGAAGAGATCTGTGTACGTCGGTCCCTCCCGCATCAAAAAAGAAATTGAGATTACAATTATAGCCCATCTCATAAAATGGAGAGCCGGGGGGGGGATTTGAGTTGATTTTTCAATTCACACACCATTAATTTGTCAGGTTAAACTAAAATCATTAATTTTGCAAAATAAACGAGTGAAGTAACTTGACTACAATACAAAGAGTATTGACAACTCTTTTAGCGCCCATCTAATGATTTGCAGGTAAGACTATGAAGAATATTGGAGATCTGAATTTTAAGGGACATATGGCTATGTTGGGGGCAAATGTATGCTGGGGACTAATGTCGCCGGTCGCTAAACTTGTGTTCGCATCCGGAATTATTGCACCGATCATCATGGTGGATTTCCGAATTGCCGGGGCCGCCCTGCTGTTCTGGATCACATCCCTGTTCACTGTTCACGAACATGTCCCGACAATTGACAAGCTGCGTCTTTTCGGTGCAGGAATGATAGGAATCCTCCTTAATCAGGGTTGTTTTATAATAGGAGTCAGTTATACATCGCCGGGGGAGGCTTCGCTCGTCACGACTACCATGCCTATGTGGGTCATGTTGCTTGCCTGGCTGATACTTCACGAACCGATAACATTGAAGAAAGCGGGAGGCATCGCACTCGGAGCGGCCGGAGCCCTCATACTCGTCTTGGGTGGAAAAGGAGCCATAACCGGTGGTGACAATCCGGCTTTAGGAGACTTTATAGTGCTTATGGCTCAGCTATCTTACGCCCTTTATCTGACCCTATACAGAAACTTCATAAAGAAATACTCCCTTGTTACCCTGATGAAATGGATGTTCCTGTCTGCAGCTATAGTCGGGTTGCCATCTACCATAAGTTTCATAAAAATCACGGATTGGAGTGCAATATCCATCCCGGAATGGATAGGAGTGTGCTATGTAGTCATTTTTGCCACTTATCTCGCCTATATTTTCATAATGATTGGACAGAAAAACCTGCGGCCCACTATTGTGGGAATGTACAATTACGTCCAACCCATAGTTGCGACCCTCGTGGGAATATTTCTTGGACTTGACCATTTCAATATTCCAAAAGCAATTGCTGTCGTATTGATCTTCACCGGAGTCTATCTTGTAACCATTTCGAAAGCTGCCCCACGGATCGATCGATAAACTTCAATAAAGACATTCAAAAAAATAAATATTTTTTCTTCTTGATAACATCTCTAATGACATAGAATAATGAAACTAAAACTGATATTTACAGCTTTTTTTGTTGCGTCTGCTGCAGGATTGCACGCTGCAGATTTTTATAAGCATTTCTGTGACAGCACATTGAGGGTAGACTATATATTCGGAGGCGGTCCGGATGGGATAAAATTGATGATGGAATCGCAGTCAAAACAAGCAGGATGGGCCGGAAGACACAACAGACTTAAAGACGTGCCCGTGGCCGGCAACGGCACTATTTTGGTAACTGATCCGGAGAATGGAGACACTCTCTATCGCAACACATTCTCATCTCTTTTTCAAGAGTGGATTTATACACCGGAAGCAAAGGAGAAAAATATGGGATTCGAAAATTCCTTCCTTGTGCCGCTTCCCAAAAAAGAAGCTGATATCACTGTCAGTCTGCGAGGCAACCGTCATGAAGAAATAGGAAGAATTTCACATCGTTATCGCCCTGATGATGAATTGGTGGCATTGCGGGGATTAGATCCTATTGCTCATAAATATATACATAAAGGAGGTGATCCCACTGAGGCTATTGACATAGCATTTCTTGCAGAAGGATATCGAGAAGAAGAAATGGATACATTCTTTAATAAAGCAAAAATCATTGCCGAAGAAATATTGAGTTATGAGCCCTTTGCTTCAAATAAAGACAAATTCAATGTTGTGGCTGTGATGACTCCATCGAAGGAAAGTGGTGTCAGCGTTCCGTTAAAGAATCAATGGAAAGACACAGCATTTGAATCTCATTTCAGCACTTTTTATTCCGCACGCTATCTAACCACTCCCAGAGTATGGAGACTTCACCGGGCTTTGGAAGGAATACCCTACGAACATGTACTCGTGCTTGTCAACACTCCTGAATATGGTGGTGGTGGTATCCACAACTGCTACCAGATAGCGACATCTGATCACAAACTGACACTTCCTGTGGCTGTGCATGAATTCGGTCACAGTTTTGCCGGACTTGCAGATGAATATTTCTATACTGAAGAGGAAGACGACACTTATCCTCTGGATATAGAGCCATGGCAAGAGAATATCACCACTTTGGTGGACTTTGATTCCAAATGGAAAGATCTTCTGACTCCCGGAGTTCAAATTCCTACTCCTTGGACCGATAAAGGTGGAAAACGGGAAGACAGAATGAAAAACGCTGCCCGGGAAGACATGAATAAGGAAGTAGTGGTAGGAGTATTTGAAGGAGGAGGTTACAAGTCAAAGGGAGTATATCGGCCGGTTGAGACTTGTCGAATGAGAGACAACCACAATCCTAAGTTTTGTCCGGTATGCGAAAGAGCAATAAGCAGAGTAATTGAATTTTACACCGCTAAATAAATAACCAGAATATCTTTAGAACCCATTTCGATTTGAGATGGGTTCTAAAGATATTACTCTTACCTTTAATTCATCAACAGAAATTAATCATAACGGACACTGCGTTTCCCTTCATATTCATATTTGATATGTTAAGTAGCTCGCAAAAATTAATGATATGATAAATGCGAGCTATTTATTTGAAAATATTCTTACTACAGTGAATGAATAGGCAGGCACATTGACAGAGCCATTAATTTCAGATTTAGAAACAACGGGGACGACTTTAGTATCACGTGGATTGCCTGATAAAACAGACACTTCGGCCATGCCCGAAGGATAACCGTCGAGATTTACGTCAATTCCGACCGGAAGCATATTGGCGATTCTAAGAATGGTATCGCCTGATTTTTCATCAATTACTGTGGAGATTCCGAATCTGTTTGTCACATCATCGTTTGTGATTTCCTTAGGAGATTTTCCACATTTCCCACAGCATTTTTCCTGCAATCTTATAGAAGAAGGCACATATGTATTTCCTGAATTAGCTCCATACTGCTGCTGCACATAATAGTCGGGAGATAATGATATGCTCTCGTTGTCAAAATAGATAAGATCCGGGCGCCATTGAGTGCGACCTTTCTTTGACAAAAGCGGAGCATAAGAAGTCATGGTGACCACATCGGCATTTCTCTCCACATCTGTAAGATACAGAGCGATGGAAAGCGCACATTCAAGATTGGATTCACGTCCCGGATAGTGGGATGCGTATTCTCCTAAATACACTTTTGGGCCCTTTCGATCATACTTGTCGTAGAAATCGCGATTGTTGACATACCATCCCGGAGCGACATAGTAATGTTCATCTACAATCTCTACATTTTCCTTGCGGGCAAAATCCCAACCTTCGTCATAGTCGGAGCCTTCAAAGAATGGCCCGACAGTGCCAACAACGATAATATCCGGATATTTTTCATTTACAGCATCACGAATCATCTTGAAGCGTGTCTTAAAAGCCTCGCTTATCAGGTCTTCGTTGCCGATGCCAATATATTTCATATTGAATGGTTCCGGATGTCCGGCTTCGGCGCGCAGTTTACCCCATTCCGAATCGGCAGGGCCATTAGCATACTCTACAAGATCAAGAATATCTTCTATATAACCGGGCATTTCATCCATCGGAATACCACATTGCTGACCATTGGAAGTCAGAACATCATGGCTGTGATGAGAGGATATTGATGAATTCTGACATGGAACTCCGGCAGCCAGGACAGGTAGTGGCTCCATTCCAAGATCTTCACAGAACTGGAAATATTCATAAAAACCGAGCCCGCGCGTTTGATGATAACCCCAGAGATTTCTCAGTGGTTTTCTTGATTCAAGAGGACCTACAGAGCCTTTCCAATCATAAATATTATCAACACCATTGCCATGGCTGACACAACCGCCAGGAAAACGCATGAAACGTGGTTTGAGGTCGGCGAGGGTCTGAGCGAGATCTTGACGCAGACCATTTCTTCTTCCCATGAATGTCTTTTCAGGGAAAAGAGAAATCATGTCAAGTTTAACTTCACTTGCCTTTGGAATTTCAATCTTCAATGTTGCATTGCTGCAGTCTGCCTTCGACGTAAGGATCGCCTCAAGTTTTTTCCACGAATTTCCTGCCGGCACTGTCAATTTTGTTTCAGCTAATATCTTACCGTCCTTATCATGGAGAATTATTTTAACCGGAGTCCTGGCATCTGCGCCCGCAAACAGAGAAAACAGATATTTTTCTCCTTTTTTTAGCACAATGCCATCGAAGCCATTATTTGACAGGCTACCCTGTCGATTATTAGTTTTGCAAACTGCGTAATGACTATTATTAAGATGTATCGGATCATTCGTGGAGATAGTGACATCCAAATCCGAAGTATCCCAATAAGAAAGCGGCGACCACTCCTTGCGATCAGTATTTGAATACTCAAAGTCGCGATTCTGAATGAGTTCGGCATATAGACCGCCATCGGCACCATAATTTATATCTTCAAAAAAGACACCTATAAATTTATCGCTGATTGGCTTCGCACCATTCCTGTCGAGAGTAACGTTAGCAGTCAGAGGTTTCAGATCTTTGAAACGCCATGCATCCTGATCGGTCCTTTCATCATTTTTTGCATTTTTAATAGATTGGAAATGGATGTATCCATTAAGCCTGTCGATCAAATCAGAGTCCACCGTCATTATAGATCCTCTGACTTCTTGATTTTGAACTGAAGCGTCAGTCAGTTCTTTGAAAACCACTGACGACGGGATTTCTGACATAAAGTCGGAATCGCTACGGCGATATTCCTGAGGCTTCCAATGTTCGAAATCAGGACTGGAAGTAAATGCAATTACTTCTCCATTTTTATCAGGATTAAAGATTATCCAATAAGTGCCGTTATCATCTTGCCCGATGCGGACATTATACATTTTTTTCCCCTTTCCCCAAACACCGAAATCAGAACCGAGAAATGAATGGTTGTTACCGATTGAACTCCAGGCTTTATCTGATGATGCGCGATAGGCAAGTTTGAGGCCTCCACTTCCATCCGGCAATGAGAACGCCAATATTTCCGCAGGATTTCCGGAAACCGCCATGTTTCCACCGGCAAGTCCTAATACTAAAGATAATGACAGCTTTAAATATTGAATTTTTTTCATGATATTAAATTTTTAACAAATTTACTAATAAATAGTAGTTTCTACAAATTTATGACAAAAAAGTTAATTAAATTTTGTATGATGGATTTTTTTTTAGTAACTTTGCACTATATACGCAGCTACTCAGCTAACACATTTTCGCTAAATATAGCTAAGCAGTTACTGATTTGCAAGGTGTTCAGACACGTCTCAAGATTTGAGATATTAACAACGAAAAAAAAATATTATGATTAAATTTACAAAGAAGAAATTTACGATGGCATTTGTCGCAGCATTAGCGCTAATATCCAATGTAGCGATGGGACAAGACATCAAAGTGACTACCAATGGAAAAGACGTAGTGAATAACGGCACATATGAAGTAGAATGTACAGTAGAAGACTACAGTGAGTATGGTGCCGGAATATATTATGCATGGTATCCTCATATTGAAGTAGCTTCCCTGTCAGGAGAAATGCCAATTAAGGTCACAATGTCAGCTGCTGAAAATACCGATTACGTGCAGTTTTGCTGGCCGTATAACTGTCAATATTCTGTTCCCGGCGGAAGTGTTTCTGCTGAAGGAACGATAGGTACTACTCCGCAAGATCTTCAAATACATGGAGAACTGAATTCATTGACCACAAGCGTTCTTCCGAAAGAAGCGGGAGAAATTAAAGTGCAAATCAACTACAATTTCAAATCTTTCGAATTCACCGTTAAGTTCCTTCCGGCACCGGACGCTGCAGTTTCCGTGATAGATGAAGACGCAAATGTAGTGCCTCAATATTATACTATCGACGGATATAAGGTTGACTCGCCAAGCAAGGGATTATATGTGGTCAAAAAGGGAAAAAACTCTCAGTTGAAAGTCATAAAATAAATTAGAACTCTTCTAAAAATTCAATCGATTACGAATTTTAAACCTCGCCTCAAGTTTTTGAGACGAGGTTTAAATATTTATAGGCCGCTTTATTTTGAGACAAATCATTAGTTGAAATGATTCATGGCAAATGCCGGTCCGGACAGGCAGTATGCAGAAACGCAGTCGGCCGCTTTGTCAAGGATGGCCGGAAGTTGCGTTCGCTCCTCAGGAGAAAATACACCCAGAACGTAGTCTATCTGATGTCCTCGTGTAAATTCATTTCCCACTCCTATTCGAAGCCGCGCATAGTTGACATTCCCAAGTTCAGAAGCAATGTTCTTTAAGCCATTATGTCCACCGTCCGAACCACGTTGCTTCAACCTTATTGAGCCGAAGGGCAGGGCTAAATCATCCACAACTACCAGAAGATTTTCCAGTGGCAGTTTCTCATGATTCATCCAATAACGGACGGCAACGCCACTTAGATTCATGAAAGTGGATGGCTTAAGCAGCAGGAGCTCGCAATTCTTGATTTTCACAGTAGCCATGTCGCCATATCTGCACGATTTCCAAACAGCTGCTGAGCGCTCAGCAAGCACATCCACTACCATAAAACCGGCATTATGACGTGTTCCAACATAGTCAGGCCCAATATTTCCAAGCCCGACAATAAGATATTTTTTCATAGTAGAAATGTTTTGAACCGGATCTATTTCCCTATCTGATTTCTTTTGAAAAAGTCCGGCTATATGATTCCAAAGACGCATGATATAAACAGGAATCGGAAAGTGAAACAAAGGCGATATGGAAATTCCATATCGCCCGAAATTTTTCTGAATACGCCGTAATTATTCTGCCTTTGCAGCAGCACCACGAGCTGCTCTTGTGAGCTGAACAGCACAGACAACAGCATTCTTGGCGTTCATGAGCTCAAGACCTTCAAAGTGGAGGTCGCCCACTGCGAGAGACTTGCCAAGGCCAAGGTGGTCGACATTAACCACAAGCTGCTCAGGGATTTCAGTGTAAAGAGCTTTCACTTTCAGCTTACGCATCGAGAGCTGAAGCTTACCACCGGCTTTTACACCCTCAGCGTGACCTTCGATCTTAACAGGAACTTCCATGATGATTGGCTTGTCAGGATAAACCTCAAGGAAATCAATGTGAAGAACTGTATCTTTCACAGGCTGGAAAGAGAGGTCTTTCATAATGGCCTTACGAACCTTACCGTTAAGTTCAAGATCAATTTCGAAAATCTCAGGAGTATAGATGAGCTTGCGCACATCCTCAGACTTAACCACGATATCAGTAGTGATGATACCACGTTTGCTGTCAAGTTCTACAAGCTTTTCACC
This sequence comes from uncultured Porphyromonadaceae bacterium, assembly GCA_947174515.1. Taxonomy (GTDB): domain Bacteria; phylum Bacteroidota; class Bacteroidia; order Bacteroidales; family Muribaculaceae; genus Lepagella. The sequence continues at coordinate 27,682 of CAMWJD010000001.1, read as the reverse complement.
TGCTTCGAGATTACCGTTATAGGGAAGCTCTACAAGTTTGCCACCATTGAGGACTGCCGGAATTTTACCTTCGTTGCGGATTGCTTTTACAGCCTTCTTGCCAAGGTTTTCACGAGCCTCAGCCTTGAGTTGAAATTTTTTCATTTTTAATTGTGTTACTAAAAATATTATAAATATTTCCCATCACACTGTGGGTCCGGCATAACGCATGCTCGATACATCCATTGCCGCCCAAAAAGTCTTTGTGGGTTTGCAAGCGCAAAATTACAAAAAATAATTGAATCAGCCAAAATTATCGGTAGATTTATCACCATTTATCGCCAACATATAGTTTTAAATTGGCAATATGAGCATGAGGATAGATTGGAAGTTGGATAAAACGGTTCGTCAGGATTGAAAATCTGACAAAGCATTTTCTCAAGATTACGAAGAAAATCATCATTTTGACCTTCATGCACCACCTGCACGACACCATCTATCTTGGGATAAGTATGGTTCCCCTTCTTTAAGGAATTGACATCATACAATTCAAGCACCATAGGCATATTCGGAAGAGAGGCATCCTTTCCGAACAACTGCAAGACAGGCCGGTTGCCATCCTTATCAAAATTTTTGTCGGGTAGTGAATCGAATAGATTCGCGTAAAGCCACAGCTGAATGAGATTTTTCCCTTTCATTTCTCCTTCAAAGACAGAATCCATCGAATCGGCCTCCACATGAACCGAACCGGTCTTATAGTCTACGATTCTCATTCTCTCAACTTGCTCACCATTCTCAATAACAGTCACCTTATCAAGACGGTCGATAGCAAATCTCATATTTATATTTTTTCCCGATGGCATCCGGAGACTGACATTCCCATCTATTTCTACACCATAAAGCAAGAATGGTGCCAAATCAAGATCAAAATCAAGAATCTTAAGTATCTGACTGCGCAACACCTTTGCCACTATAGCCACAGAACCCCTCAATGGAGTGTTGAGCTTATCTTCGGGTCGATGGAAATGCATCTTGTTTATACCGATACGCACAAGTCGATCAATTTCCCTCACGTTCTCCTTCTTAGACTTTATCAAATGCGCGTCTATCAATTCGGGAGAAGAAAGATACAGTCCCTGCTTGTCTTCAGGAAGATAGATATTTTGCATCACGAAGTGGAGTATATTACCTTGCGTAATGGCATCGATATATTCCACCGATTCCACATCCGTATGAATTCTCAGGAGATGCTCGAAATAAAATCTTATCTGGCAATCGGCATATTTTGTCAGAGCGGTTGCCGACAGGTTCCTGCCCTCTGATCCCTGATCGGTGAAAGAAGACAGAAGATCCATAATATGGGGTGTTTTTGCGATAGGATAAGGTTGAAGGTCTGACTTTGAGATATCAAAAGACCATGATTCAAAACTGATATTATCCTTGGCATAAAGATATTGCAGTTGGAGCACATATCTTGACACATCTCCGCTGCGCGCACCCTCTGAAGAACGGGAATCATAAAGAAGCACCACCTCTTTAGCCCTTGCTATCATACGAAAGAAATAGTAAGCGAAGATTGACTCTGAATAATTCACCGGGGGCAGTCCGTAGGCACGCCGGAGCGAATCGGAAATGAAAGTGCGCACACGTCTTCTCACGGGAAGAATACGTTCATTCAGCGAAGGTATGATAATCCGCTCAAAGTCAAGTGCGCGTGTCTCAAGCATACCCATCACCTGAAGTCCGGATAGTGGTTTTCCTTCAAAATTTACTGTTTCCGCCGACACCAGTCGGTCAGCCATAGCCATAAAAGTAAACCATTGCATTGAAATATCATATTCCTTCGCCAGATCAAGCAAAGACCTGATCGACTTGCGATAGAACTCAATGTTGGCGACATCAACATTTGACTTTAAAAGCTTAATGTCTGAAAAAGTTATGGACTCAGCGACAACATTCAAGATATTATCCAGCCACAAAGCCACTTCTTCAGCAGATGCATCATCGGCAAATGGATGGAGTATTCTCGACATCTTGTCAGAGACAGCTCTAAGCTCATGCATATAAATCACGGCATGATGATGATGTTTGATCCACTCCTTTACCTTAATCACGTCATGACCGAATAAAGAAATACTGAATGGATGGGAAATAAGGGCCTCGAAATCTTTGAAATAATAACCAATAGCATCTCCCGACCTGCGACGGCTCCCTTGAAGTTTTTTTATTAATGACACGAAAGTTGCAACGGCCGCAAGCTTCAGAGGATAACCCATGGTCAGATTGACATCCTCCACTGAATCCGGTAAAGAATAAAGCAAAGGGATCAAGAGTCCTTCGTCGGGAAGGACTACAGCGACTTTTGCATCATCAAAGTCGGTATCGTTCAAGCGGTCTTTCATATTCTCAAGGATATCACCTACGGCCTTGGCTTGAAGGGAATTGGACGGGATCGCGATAACTCTCATAGATTCCGGCATAGAATTGACGTCTGAGACGGAAAGATAGGGAACAGCCCATTGTGGTGAAGGCCATCTATTGCTGTTATATTTCACATATCTGCCGGCAGAAGAAGTGCTGTCGTTTATCACAGGCCCCGCAATATCCCAGAAGAAATCAGCGAAATGGCTCTCGCCGTCATCAGTAGAATAAGAGGCCAAAGCATCAAAGATGCGGGTCTCGGATCTTGTCAGAGCGTTGAAACCGACAAAAGCTATCTTGTCTGCAACTATAGATTCCGGAATTTCTTTTTCAAGAATATCTGCTGCAAGTCGATAGGCACCCCCGGAATTGATCATACCCGATTTCTCAAGACTATCTTTAAACGCATGATAGAGAGGCGCCATCATCTGCCATATAGGTATAAACTTTTTATGAAGGTCATCATCTTTATTGAGCGAGAAATCTTTCCAGAATTCCGTGACTAATTGTTCCGGCTCATATACCTGTCCAAAAAACTCTTCCATCACCTTCAACTGTTCATCAGTCAAGAAATTAGAACTGATTTCCTTTATGTCCTTCACATTCTTGAAAAGGGAATCCGGATCCACGTCCTGCATGTCGACCTCATTGAAGTCAGATAGAGCGGTTTCACCCCATCGGCGAAACCTGTCAAAATCGCGGATATCGGCATCCGCCACTCTATTTTGAAGAGAAAGATATGAGCGATACAATATGAAAAGGAGCTCGATGCGTCCCACTATGACCCTTCCGGAAACCATCTCCACAAAATCGGTCATAGTCATGACATTAGGCATCAATGATGTTTTTCCATTCAACAATAAGGTTAGATTTTTGAGAAAAAACGTGCCTGCCCGTCTGCTTGGAAAGACAAACAAAGTGTTAGATAAATCTTCATTGTGCATGGAAAAAGCACGTGCTACAGACTCAAGAAAGGGAACAGCCATAATCGAATAAAAAATTTATGCAAACTTACAAAAAAAATTTGGTGCTACCTTAATTTTTTCGTAAATTTGCAATGATAAAGTAAAAAGTAATGAAATTCGCAGACATTATTGGACATAAAAACACGATACACTCACTGCGAGAACTTGTTGACAACGATCATATTCCGCATGCCATATTAATAGGGGGACAAGAGGGTATCGGAAAGATGCGATTGGCAAGAGCTTTCACAAACTATCTTTATTGTCTTGACCGAAAAGATGGAGACAGTTGTGGAAAATGTCCGGCATGTCTGCAAAATGCGCATCATAATAATCCCGATGTCCATTTTATATTTCCCAGGATAGGAGCTAAGCAAAAAAATACGGAAATGTTCCTTCCGCAATGGAATGAATTTATCGACAGATATTCCTATATGCCGAAAGAAGAGTGGGCGAGGGCAATAGAAGCAGGAAATACCGTCCCTGTCATATATAGGAATGACGCAAATGAAATCACACGCACGGCACCCCTGTCAAGTTTTGCATATCGATACAAGACCTATATAATATGGATGCCGGAGAAAATGCAGCCGGAATGTGCAAACGCGCTTCTGAAGCTCCTTGAAGAGCCATATCCGGACACTCTCTTTATCCTTGTAAGCAATGAGCCGGGACAGTTACTGCCCACCATATTCTCACGCACACAGAGATTCAACCTGCAACCTTTGACTGAAGAAGAAGTAAGCCATATTCTGACATCGGAAGGGATCCCGTATCCTGAGGCACAGGAGATAGCCTCCCTGGCGGAAGGGAATATAATCAAAGCTCATGATATGACCGGAGAAGGAGGCGAAATGAAAGAATTTTCAGGCTATTTCATACAAATGATGCGGCTCTGCTATGCGAGGACCGCTTCCGGTTTAAGAATGCTGAGCGACGCTATAGCATCCTTAGGAAGAGAAAAGACGGCACGATATTTAAATTATTGCGCCCGAATGATAAGGGAAAGTTTTATATTCAATCTCAAAGTGCCGCAACTTAATGCCCTTACACATCAGGAAGCAGAATTCAGCGTAAGGTTCTCTCCATTCATCAACCATAAAAACGTAGAAAAACTGATGGCAGAGACACAGCGCGCGCACGACGACATATTGAGGAATGGCAACGGAAGGCTTGTGATGTTTGACTACATGCTGAAAGTTATGATTCAATTGAGAAAATAAGAAATACTAATATTATGAACCTAAAATAATACTGAAAAAAATGAAACCCACATTATTTATTCTTGCTGCGGGAATGGGCAGCCGATATGGTGGACTGAAGCAGCTTGATTCTCTTGGTCCGTCGGGAGAAACCATCATGGATTACAGCGTATATGACGCCTTGCAGGCCGGCTTCGGAAAGATCGTGTTTGTGATCCGTCATGATTTTGAGCAGGATTTCCGTGACAAGGTAATTTCCAAATATGAAGGTCATGTGCCGGTGGAAGTTGTATTCCAAGACATTCATGATCTTCCGGAAGGATTTAATGTTCCTGAAGGTCGCCAGAAACCCTGGGGGACAAATCATGCGGTGTTAATGGCAAAAGACGTGATCAAGGAGCCTTTTGTAGTGATAAACGCTGATGATTACTACGGACCCGAAAGCTTTAAGCTTGCCGCCGAGACTTTGAAAGATCTTGAAGGCAAGACAGGTGAATACTGCATGATCGGCTTCAAGATTGAAAACACACTTAGCGAAAACGGAGGCGTAAGCCGCGGATTGTGTGAGGTGAATGAAGAAGGCTACCTCACAGGTGTGAAAGAATGTCATGGAATCCAGCGGAAGGGCGAAGGTCTCATCCACATTGAAGAGGATGTAGAGAAACCGTTTCCTGCCGGCAGCAGCGTGAGCATGAACATGTGGGGCTTCACACCTGATTATTTCGGATATAGCGAGAAGGCATTCGTGAAATTCCTGTCAGAACACGGCAATGAACTGAAATCAGAATTCTACATACCTACCGTAGTCAACGATCTGATCCAAAATGGAGAGGCGACCTTGAAAGTTGTGCAGACACCTTCCAAATGGTTTGGCGTGACTTTCGCGGCTGACCGTCAGGCAACAGTCGACCAATTTAAGGCTCTTGTAGACTCAGGAGTATATCCATCACCACTTTTCTCATAAGCAATGGCAACAAAAATATTAGTCACAGGAGGAACAGGCTATATCGGAAGTCACACTGTAGTGGAACTCCAGCAGGCCGGATATGACGTGGTCATCATTGACAATCTGTCAAATTCCAACAGAGAGGTGCTTAAGGGTATCGAGGCCATCACCGGCATAGCACCGGTCTTCGTAGAAGGGGATTGCACTGATTTAGAGACTTTGAAAAAGCTTTTTGATCAGAATCCCGGAATCAAAGGAATCATCAATTTTGCCGCTTCGAAGGCCGTGGGAGAGAGCGTGCAGAAACCTCTTCTGTATTACCGCAACAATCTGAACACACTGATCAATCTGCTTGAATGTATGCCTCAATATGGAGTGAAAGGTATCGTGTTCTCAAGCAGCTGCACAGTGTATGGAGAACCTGACATGAATCCGATCGATGAATCGGCACCGATCAAGCCGGCGACATCTCCTTATGGTAATACAAAACAGATATCTGAAGAAATCATTACTGACTATATCCACAGCGGCGCTCCTGTGAAGAGCATCATTCTGCGATATTTCAATCCGATAGGAGCACATCCGAGTGCCAAGATCGGAGAACTTCCTTTAGGAGTTCCTCAGAATCTGGTGCCATATCTCACTCAGGCTGCCGCAGGAATCCGTAAGGAACTTACAGTATTCGGCAATGACTACAACACCCCCGACGGAAGTTGCATCAGAGACTATATCGATGTAGTGGACCTCGCTAAGGCTCACGTAGTAGCGATGCGCAGGATGCTTGATGGTGAAGATACCGACAGCATCGAAATCTTCAATTTAGGAACAGGCCGAGGCGTTTCGGTACTTGAGCTTATAAATGAGTTCGAAAAAGCTACCGGTGTACCGGTGCCGCATAAGATCGGCGCAAGAAGAGAAGGAGATATCGAAAAGATATGGGCTATTCCTGACAAAGCAAACAATGTGCTCGGATGGAAAGCGGAGGTTCCCGTAGGCGAGACTCTTGCCAATGCGTGGAGATGGCAGACTTCATTAAATAAGTGATACTTTTTAGGTCCCATTTTTCATGAAATGGGGCCTATTATTTACGGATATAAGATGACTTCTGATTATTTCAGAGTGTCATCGTACTCTTTTATGTCATATTTTTTATCCCGGTTTTTTCCTAACATAAGAATTTTTTTATAATTTTGTGTCCAAATTCGACTTGCGAACAAATAACAACATAAACAGCAAATTCAAACAACAATAATCAATATGCGAATGAACAGACTTTTACTTGCTAAAGGTATATTGTCGTTGACAGCAGTAACACTCATCACAAGCTGTATTGATGACAAGTATGACCTTACAGACATTGACACCACGACAGAAATTAACGTCAAAGATCTTACAATTCCAGTAAAACTGGACACTTTAACACTTAAAAATGTGATTGACCTTGATGACGATGATCTCATAAAGACTGACTCAGTCAATAACATTTATTCCATAGAAAAAGGTGGAAACATCGACAACACGGCTTTTGATCTCGGTCAAATCAATGTTGAAAACTTGGATATAAGCCCCACTAATATTCCTATTTATATCAAACAGAGTGTCAACACGTCCATATTACCATCTGATGATGGAATACAGTTGGATGACATTGATTTTGGCAATCCTGAAATGCGTCCTTATGACTATACAATGTCTAATGTGAATGATGCACTGAAAGTGTTGCGGAAAATCACAACAAAAAGCCCCATTAGCATTACGGTAAATCTTTCTCTTCCACCCGAATTCTTAGGAACCGGCAATCAATTTTCATTTAAAGATATCAAAGTGCAACTTCCGTCCGACCTTATAATGGAGGAAGGCTATAAGTATGATTCTGACTCCGGCATTTTGGAGATTCAGTCTCTTCCTATCACAGATGGGAAAGCGACCTTAAATCTTCAAGCATCCGGCATGCAGCTTAGCACAGCTAAGGGCACAGTCATAAACGGTAAAATTGAGCTTAAAGGAAATGTAGGTATTCTTGGTGGTAAAATTAGCATGAAAGTGAAGAATATCAACATTTCTGCCGGCACTTACAACATAAAATCAGAATACGAAGTATCCGGCTTTTCTGTCAAAGACTTCACAGGAGATATCGACTACAAAATGAATGACATTCAAATCGACCCTATCTCACTGAATGATCTTCCGGATTTCCTCAACAACTCTCAGACCAACATCATAATTGAAAATCCTATCATTAAGGTCAACCTCAAAAATCCGGTAGGTAAATATGGTATTGATGGAAAAGGAACACTTAATTTTATTTCTAAGTTTTCTAACGGATCTAAAACACATTCCGGTGAATTTTCTATAAGTGGAGAAAACTCCAAATTGGCATTCTGTACAGACAAAGCTAATGAAGTAGATTTGATAAGAGAGGGATACACGCCGATCAAGATAGAAGGACTCAACTATATCTTGTCCAATGGCTATGTAGGTCTGCCACAAGAGATATCTGTAAGCGTGACAAATCTTGAATTCATGGGTAATAACATTACGCTGCCTGTCGGCACATTGGGATATGCATCCGGAAGCTATAATTTCTATGCACCTCTTGCTTTTGGAGCCGGAACAGAAATATATTACAATACTACTGAAAGCGGATGGTGGAGCGAAGACATTGAAAAAGTCAACATTTATAACCTTGAGATCAGCGCTAAATGCACATCAAAACTTCCGGTAAACATTTCACTACGTGTTCAGCCGATAGATCGAAACGGCAAAATAATTGAAATAGAAGAAACCAACGATTTTATTGTGCCCGCAAACTGTACGAATGTGCCTGTAAGCATTGCTATCAAAGGCAAGAACGGCAGTGCTATCAAAGACTTTGATGGAGCTATCTTTGAAGCAAAAGTGACACAGACAGAAGAAAACGCACCGGCTATCGGACCAAACATCAAAATCGAACTTACAGATCTCCGTTTCACAGTATCGGGAAATTTCTTATATGAAGACAAATAAACCATAGCACTGAACAGCAATGAACAACATAACAAAAAAACTACTCGCGCTCTCATTCTCAGCAGTCTCTGTGATGACAGCATATGCACAGCCGTCATCATCCGGCTACTTCTTGGAAAATTACAATATGAAGTGGCAGTTAAACCCTGCCTTGAGCAATCGTCTTACTTACATTGGTATTCCAGGCCTCGGTAACATAAATGCAGGAATAAACGGCAATCTGAGTGCAACCGATATTGTGTATCCATATGATGGGAGAACCGTATTGTTTACCAATCCGAATATCAAGGTAGAGAAAGTGATGGGAAATCTTTCGAAAGTCAACAGACTATCTGAATCTTTAGGCTTGGGTGTAATTCAATTCGGATTCAAAGCGTTCGGAGGATACAACAATTTTGCCATCAATATAAAAGAGAATATGAACTTTGATGTGCCGAAAGGATTGTTCTCTCTTGCGAAGGAAGGATTGACCAACAAGGTATATGACATCACCGACTTCCGCCTTAAAGGATGTGCCTACGCTGAAATAGCCCTCAACCATTCTCGTGAGATAAAGCAGGTGCCTGGCTTGCGCGCAGGTGTAAGTTTGAAATTCATGCTCCCCGCAGGTTTCTTCCAGGCTGATTTCAACGAACTGAAACTTGATCTTGGAAAAGATAACTGGCGTATCCTTTCTGATGCGCGAATAAGAGTTGGCTTAGACGGAGTGAGATATGAGACTGAAGTAAATGACAATGGCAGGGAATACGTAAGCGGTGTGAACACAGATGATGTGAAATTTGGCATCAATGGTTTCGGCTTTGGTCTTGATTTCGGTGCTACATATGAATGGAACGACTTTACATTCTCTTTAGCCTTCACTGACTTGGGAACAATCGGCTACAACAAGGTGCAGGAAGCCTCCACAGACGGCACTCAAATCTTTGAAAGCAATAAATTCCCATTGAGCATTGGAGAAGGCGATGAAAGTTGGGATAATATGACTGATGACATTGCAAAACTTTATGAACTTAAAGATAAGGGCACAGTGAAATCTTCAATGCCTCTGCAAGGAAAGATGAGGGCCGGTGTGAATTATAAATTCCCATTCTACAAGAAACTTCATTTCGGTCTTCTCAACACAACTGACATGAGTAAAATTTTCCCTTACACAGAATTCCGATTGTCAGCTAACATAGAACCCGTCAACTGGTTTTCTCTGGCAGTCAGCGGTGCCGCAGGTACATATGGGGCAAACTACGGCTTCCTGCTGAATCTCGGCAATAAGGGGGTTAATTTTGTGCTTGGAATGGACTATGCACATATTAAACTGGATAAGAATTACATTCCACTGACTTCAAATGTAGATTTGCATCTTGGTTTTAATGTCCAATTCTAAGACCACCTCTAATAATATTTCAAACGATCTCACAGTAATGTGAGGTCGTTTTTTTGTAATTACTGCTAATTTTTTTGTAATTTTGCATTATGAAAAGTATAATTGCAATGAATAAGAGTAATATAAAAATTTCACTACTGATATTTGCTGCTCTTGCATGGAGCGGATCGACTGTGAGTTGCGTCCATTCCAATGGCAAAGAACATACAGAGTCACACGACCACCATGATGAAGATGATGACGATCACGATCATGACGGCCATTCGGAAGAAGAGCAACATGAAGAAGGACATGAGGGGCATGACCATAGCCAATTGATTGAGCTTAAGGCTAATTCTGCCGAAAAATTCGGAGTTATGATCGAACGTATCGTACCATCTGCATTTTCCAATGTCACATTGGTGTCAGGAATGATCGAATCCAAAGCATCTGATGAAGGAATAGCCACAACCACCCGAAGCGGCCTGCTGACACTGTCGCCCAACATAAATGTAGGTGTCAAAGTATCAGCCGGTAGCTCACTTGGAACAATATCCGCCTCCAATGTGCAAGGTGGCGATCCAACTGTTCAGGCAGTAGCCGCACGGAATGCGGCTAAAAGGGAACTTGACCGATTGAAACCTCTGCATGAAGATGGGATTGTCAGTACCGAAGAGTATAATAACGCTCTCAGGGCTTATGAAGAGGCCGAGGCATCTTTAAAGCTGTTGAAGCAAGGAAGTGTCAATGTCAATTCTCCTAAAACAGGTGTCATCACACAGCTCTTTGCAAAAAGCGGCGAATATGTTGAGATAGGACAAAGAATTGCCGCTGTAAGTGGCAATACAAGTCTGACGTTGCGTGCAGACGTGCCGGAAAAGTACATCACACTGCTATCCGGAATAACAGATGCCAATTTCAGGCCCGCTTCATCAGAAGCAACATATAATGTAAAAGAACTTGGAGGGAAAATAATATCCAATCCCGGATCAGCGGTAGCTGAAAATGGATACATACCTCTATATTTTACTTTTACTAACAATGGGGCAGTGGCCCCGGGTGCTTTTGCTGAAGTGTATCTTATTTCAGAATCAAGAGGAAATGTATTGTCAGTGCCGAAAGAAGCCATTGTGGAGATTAGCGGCAATAAATGTGTATATACCGCCCATGGAGAAGGTCATTTTATGAAACATGTGGTCACTACAGGCGCAACTGACGGAAAGAGAATTGAAATACTTTCCGGATTGGAGCCCGACGAAGAAGTAGTGGTAAAGGGAGCGCAAGTGGTCAGAATGGCTGAGACATCAGCAACCGCGGTTCCGGGACATACGCATAACCATTAAACCCGGATCGTGATGCTGAATAAGATAATTAACTGGTCGCTGACCAACAGACTTATTGTTGTCTTTGCTTCATGTGTAATTCTCATTGCAGGTCTGCTCGTGCTTGCGCGCACGGAAATAGATATCTTCCCTGATCTTAATGCTCCGACAGTCGCGATAATGACCGAAGCCTCAGGTCTGGCACCCGAGGAAGTGGAGCGGACCGTGACATATCCTATTGAAACGGCCGTCAATGGAGCTGCCGGAGTAAGAAGAGTGAGATCAAGCTCAGCTACCGGATTCTCCATTGTATGGGTGGAATTTGATTGGAATACGGATGCCTATCGTGCTCGTCAGACAGTAAGCGAACGGCTCTCTGGCATTGAGGGAAATCTGCCGCCGACAGTGGGAACGCCGGTGATGGGACCTCAGTCATCAATTCTTGGCGAAATAATGATTATCGGATTGACATCCGAAACCCTTGATATAGGTGAACTGCGCAGTGTGGCTGACCGCACCATACGTCCTCGTCTTTTGTCAATAGGAGGTGTCAGTCAGGTATCAGTGATAGGTGGCGACGAATTGGAATATCAAATTCTTCTAAGTCCTGAGAAAATGAGACATTATGGTGTTGCCCTGTCGGATATGGCTGAAGCAACCGAAAATATGAATGTCAACACATCAGGTGGCTCCACTTATGAATATGGGAATGAATACTTGATAAAAGGAATCACTTCTTCACAAGATGTAGATGAAATCGGAGCGTCTGCCGTAAAGACAAAAACCGGGCGGAGTGTGAGATTAAATGATATCGCGGAAGTCAAGATTGGCCCCAAGACACCGAAGATAGGTTCCGCCACAGTACGGACTACTCCGGCTGTGCTTGTCACTGTCACCAAGCAGTCAGGGGCAGGCTCAATAGAATTGACCAAAGAAATCCACAAGGAACTTGACAATCTGAAAGGTTCTCTTCCAGCCGGTATCAATATTGACACTGAGATTTTCAATCAAAGTGAGTTTATCCAAACATCAGTGAGCAATCTGCAGCAATCGCTTCTTGAAGGTGCGCTTTTTGTCATAATAGTGCTTTTCTTCTTCCTGATGAACCTCAAGACGACCGTAATTTCAGTTATCGCTATCCCGCTCTCCATACTCATCACTGTTATTGCGCTCTACTTTATGGGATTCTCCATCAACACGATGACACTTGGAGGAATAGCGATCGCTATAGGGTCGCTTGTTGATGATGCCATAGTCGATGTGGAAAATGTTTATAAAAGACTGAGAGAAAATAGCAGGAAAGACATTGAATCTCGATTGCCGGTCATAAAGGTGGTGTTTGAAGCTTCAAGGGAGGTACGCCAACCTATCCTTAATTCCACACTTATAATCGTTGCATCTTTTATACCGTTATTCTTCCTTAGCGGAATAGAGGGCCGACTTCTAAAGCCACTCGGCATTGCATTCATCGTGGCTCTCGCAGCTTCGACTGTAGTTGCGTTGACACTCACTCCGGTGCTGTGCAGTTATCTGCTGGCGGGCAACAGCAAAAAGGAAGATGAAGAACTCAACAAAGAGCCGAAAATGGCACTCCGGATAAGAGAGATATATGAGCGTTTACTGAAAAAGGTGCTAAAGTATCCCCGCCCTGTCGTGATAGGAGTGGCGGTTCTTTTTGTGGCATCCGTAATCATATTTTTCACATTAGGACGTAGTTTCTTGCCCGGATTTAATGAAGGAAGTTTCACAATCAATGTCAGTGCTATGCCCGGCATTTCTCTTGAGCAGAGCGACAGTATCGGAATGGCGGCTGAAAGAATCATCCTCTCTGTGCCGGAAGTAAGGAATGTGGCAAGAAAGACCGGCCGTGCCGAACTTGACGAGCACGCGCTCGGAGTGAACGTTTCCGAGATGGAAGTGCCATATGTCCTGGATAAGGGAAGAAATAAAACTGAAGTGACGCGGGAACTACGCGAGAAATTATCAGAACTGCCGGGCGTGAATGTAGAGATAGGACAACCGATTTCTCATCGCATAGATGCGATGCTCAGCGGATCACAATCGCAGATCGCGGTCAAAATTTTTGGAGAAGACCTTGATAAGCTCTATTCACTCGGCAAGGAAATCGGTGCTGAAATGAAAGAGATTCCGGGTGTGGTAGACGTCAATGTAGAGCAACAGATATCGCGTCCGCAGATCGACATAGTGCCGCGACGTGAGATGCTTGCGAAATATGGCATCACTATGCCTGAATTCAGCAAATACGTGCAGATGGCAATAGGGGGTGAGGTTGTCAGTCAAGTGTTTGTGGGAAATCGTCCATATGATCTTACAGTCAAGGTTGAAAATTCAAAGCGTGATACGAAAGAGAGAATAGAAGACCTGATGATTGACAGTAATGAAGGAATGATTCCGCTGTCATACGTGGCGGATATCAAAACAGGGAGTGGTCCTAACACCATCAACCGTGAGAACGTTAGTCGTCTGCTGACTGTATCAGCGAACGTAGACGGACGAGATCTCAAAGGGACTGTAGACGACATTAAATCACAGATTTCTGATCATGTAGCGCTTCCGGAAGGTTATTTTGTGACTTACGGCGGTCAGTTTGAAAATGAAGAGGCTGCATCGCGCATGCTTGCCATAACCTCCATACTTGCAATATTCATAATATTCTTCCTCATCTACGCTGAATTCAAAGATGTGGCTGAATCACTGACAATTCTTGTAAATATGCCCCTTGCATTGATCGGCGGTGTGTTGATATTAAGATTGACAACCGGGGAGATAAACATCCCTGCAATCATAGGATTTATTTCGCTGATGGGCATATCGACACGAAATGGAATGCTTTTGATTTCGCGCTACAAGCGTCTTAAATCAGAAGGCGTAGGTATAGAAGAAAGAATACGCATCGGCTCAACCGACCGGCTTCTACCGATAATCATGACAGCTCTCACGTCGGCACTTGCGCTCGTGCCTATCGCAATGAGAGGCGGCGAACCAGGAAACGAGCTGCAATCTCCTCTTGCCATAGTTATTTTAGGAGGACTGATAAGTTCCACACTATTGAATATATTCATCGTTCCGTTGATTTACAAAAAGATAGAAGAGCGTAAAAAACGAAAGTCAAAGTTTGCATAAATAATGTGAATTAAAAATATGAAAAAAAGATATTATATAGCTATATTGCCGGCACTCATGTGGAATGCTACGGCATATCCTATAACTCCGCAGGAAGCGGCAAATGCAATATTAAGCAGAAATGGCGACAGACTCCAGATAGCTGTTGAACAAAACGCGAAGGATCTCGAGACACGCACTCTTGCCAATGCACCGGATCCGAGCATAGAGGGTGATTACATGGTGATGCCGGCAGGCGTAGATAACCGTTGGAATGTTGCGATCGGCTATGAAATGGAATGGCCGGGGGTATATCAGTCACGACGGAATCTTGGAAAAGCTATGCGGGATGCAAATGCAGCTGATGCCGATGCCGGGATTTACAACAAGTATGTGGAGATTCTTAAGGAAATAGGCACATATCTATATTCAGAGCGCAGAATTGAGATGATGCGCAATATTCAGTCAGCAACGGATTCGCTTTATAACGCTTCTGTAAGAGCAAACAAGGGAGGACAAATGTCTCGTCTTGATCTTTCAAAGATAACACTTGAACAGAGTCGTGTGAATACGGTGATTGCCAATCTTGAAGCGGAAAAAACCGGGAGTGAGGGAAATCTGAAAACTCTCAACGGAGGATATGACTGCATGTCCCTTCTTAAGAGCATAGATCGCGAGTGGGTGATGACTCCGACACATTCCTTAGAGGAGTATTTGGAAGAAGCAAGGACTAACCCGGAATTAAAGAAGGCATTGTCTGATCTTGAGGTTGCCGATAGAAACATTGGTGTGGCGAAGGCGGAAGGATTGCCCAATATATCGATAGGATATCATCATGATTTTGAAGATGCGATGCATTTCAATGGCGCCACGCTTGGCGTTTCTATACCATTGTTTGCCAATAAAGGAAAGGTTAAAGCAGCGAAGGCAGCGAAGGCGGTAGCTGAGTATCAGGTCACTGTCACGACTGACAGAGTAGAGTCGGAGATCACTGCCCTATATGAAGAAGTGCAGCTTATAGACAAGGCTTTGAAAGTGCCTATGGAAGTATTTGCTACTACCGATTACAATACTTTGCTAATGAAAGCTTATAAAGGCGGGGAGTTATCTCTTACGGATTATCTGCAGGAGCGCTCATGGTTCAGCGAAGCACATCTCGACCTTCTTGAACTTCAATATCAGCGGGAGCAGCGCATGTGGTTATTGTCGCTCTTATGCAAATAAGTTTAAGTGCGGTCTTTAAAGTAATTGTAGACAGCTTGGACTTTGTGGACAAAATTGACTGTCTCCGTGCCACGAAAATATCCATTTTTCACAACAGGATCCCTGTAATAAGCGGGTTTTGACTTCATGATAGCTGCCGCTTCTACATTATCATTCCATTTACACGGATTCAAGCCATATTTGTCGGCAAGAGCTATGGCGTCAAGAATATGTCCGGGGCCGGAATTATAAGAAGCAAGTATGAAGTTTTCCCTTTCATCGGAATCCTTGATTCTCTTCTCAAACATTTCATTGAGATCGGAAAGGGTCTTGACAGCCACATCGACACATTTTGCCGCATCAAGCATATCCTGTGGAGTATAACCGTGGGAAGTAGCGGTACGCGGCATCACCTGCATTATACCGAGGGCTCCTGCCCAGCTTGTGACGTCAGCATCGAAGTGTGATTCCACATACGCTATTGCGGCGATAAGCCTCCAGTCAAGTCCTGATTTCTTTCCTGCCGCTTTGAAAATATTATCGTAAGGAGATATGCGGCCATCGGTGAAAACCAAAGTCTTTAAATCATCAAGCCCGTCATGAGGAGCATCGAAAAACTCAAGTTTCGACATGTGATAGTATTTTTTGAATACTTCCGAGACATTCTCTTTTTCATCGGCAAACCAACGGTCGAGAGCATTTGCAAAGCCATACGAATCAGATGCGACAGCCCAACGGGAATATTGGTCAAGACTGACCTTCACTGATATATCAAGACCCGGATAATAGGAGAGGGCTGCTTCCGCAACGTCGGAATCCACTACTGTCATAGGTATTTCTCCTTTCCATACCATGCTCAGAAGATCATCATCGCTAATTGTGTCTTTAGCAAGAGGAATTATCTTTATTCCTCCTCCGACCTCCTCGTTGAGGTTCTGCATACGATAGAAGTATTTGGAATCGTTTTGCACGATCACTTCACGACCGATCAGATCCGTAACATCCTTCACGATTGAACCTTTAGATATATCTATATTCTGCACCAGGACCTGGTTGCTGACATTGCGGGGGCCGCACAGCAATGCCCGCTCCTGAAATTCAGCAGTCACAGGCACCGGACTCGCCAAAATATCTATCTTGCCATCATCAAGCCATTGTATCATCTCCGATATGGTTCCGCCTATGACGACCTTGAATTGCAGGCCGTAGAATTTTGAAAACCGGGACATCAGTTCATAGTCATAGCCCATAGGAGTGCCTCGGTAATCAAAATATGTAGTGGGGGAGTTGAGCATTCCGACACGCAAAGTATCCGGCATCTGCACATGCATCCCGTCAAGGTCTATTTGTTTTCCTTTATTTCGTCCGCACTGACAGAATGTCGACATAAAGACAGTAACCGTCAATGCTAAAAACATAGTTTTCCTGATAATATTCATTGTTTAATGGAATTGTTCTTATTAATATAACGATTTATCATGAATTAAGGATATGAAGTTGTAACCAGACGTGTTTTAAAGACCGATATCTGTTTTAGCCGACGTTTTGATATATATGGTAAAAATATGGACAAAATCAGAAATAAGGGATAGGAAATATGAGATTTTTTTCGAAAATTTGCTTCATAAAGAAACTAATATCCGGAAATGGACGGTCAGTAAACAGAAAAAGAGTTAGCGGGTGCCGGACTTCATACAAAACGAATCTAAGTGGAGATTATTTTGTCGGGGCCTGGAAGGTGCTGGAGTAGCCGTCGTTGTGGCCTGCATGACCCTGAGTGATCTGGGAAGCGAGTTTAAGCACCGGCATGCCCGGGCCAAGGTTGATGCTGTCGATTGCTTTCATGAGGTGTGTCCGCGATGCCCTGTCCCTCATGTAATCCTGAGAATCGAAAAGTGACGGTGTCACTGACTTTGCAGGAACTATATCACTAAGCCAAACGCCGGCTCTTTTAAAGAGCATATCCGGAATGAATATCCTGTCGAGAATCGACAGGGCCGCATTGCAGATGTTTACCGTGTCGCTTGTGGGATCGACAAACCTTACGCATCCTTCGGGATGTGCTTTACCTCGTTCAGTATGGAACCTGTTGGTCTGAAGCATTACTCCAACAAGTCTACATTCTCCTCCCATGGCTCGAAGTTTCTTACTGCAGTCGGAAGCGTAGATCGCAATACGTGCCCGGATATAGTCGTAGTCATCCACATCTTCGGGAAATGTACGGCTCTCGCTCACCGAGTCCTGAAGCGGCGCCTGCACATGACTCAGTTCAATGCAATGCTCACCATGCAGTTCACGCCATGAGCGCTCACCGTTTACACCGAGATTTGCACGAATCCATCCCAATTCCTTGTCGGCAAAGTCGGCTATGGTATATATACCGGAAGTGTACAGCCGCTTTGAGAGTCTTCTTCCTATGCCCCAAAGATCAGATATGGACATTTTCTGCATTACAGGACGTGCAGACTCCGCGTCAAGAAGGACTCCGACACGCCGGCCTCTTTTCTTGCAGCTTTCAGATACTATCTTTGCCAATGTCTTGCTCGGCGCAAACCCTATGGTGACTGGAATGTGAAGTTCGTCCCAGCAGCTTCGCGCTATAGCCTCCCCGATGTCGCGGAGTGCGGAATCCGGTATGCCGTCCATGAGCAGAAAAGCCTCGTCTACGCTATAATCTATGGTGCATGGAGCATATCTCCTGAAAATATCATGGACCCGGAGGCTTATGTCGCGGTAAAGAAGGTGGTTTCCGCTCAAGGCCACAATCTCGCCGCTTCTTATGCGGTCTTTTATCTGAAACGCCGGCTGACCCATCTTTATTCCGGCACGTTTCGCCTCGTTGCTGCGCGCCACTACACAACCGTCGTTGTTGCTCAAAACGACGACAGCACGGTTTTCAAGAGCCGGATTGAGCGTACGCTCGCAACTCACAAAGAAATTATTGCAATCGGCAAGTCCTACCATAGTCTTCAGTCTTTGTCATATTCTGCAAGGCGATAGATGGAATGACGCTCCACTGCAAATCCCTCCTCTACAAGATACCTGAGAGCATCCCCGGCCAGACGCTCGTCGGGCGTGAAGTTACGCTCAAGTATGGTCTGGGTGATTCCGGAAGGATACATCTGCATATATTTCCATACTTTGCCTATCATTTCTTCCTTGGAGATGTGGGATGAAGATGACTTTTTACGACTTCGGCAAATGTCGCATTTTCCACAATCGCAGGCTTTTTCCTCTCCGAAATAGGAGAGCATCCGATTCACCCGGCACCCTTCGTCGTTGTAGGCGTAGTCAATCATCGCTTCAACGCGCCTTGACATCACATTGAAACGATCTTCGTAGATTCTCTTTCCAATAGTGACATAACGGCTTTCCTCTCTTGATGTGGAAATAAACATGATCGGCGTACGCCTGCGAGGCACATACACAATAATCTTCAGCCTGTTGAGTTCAAGGAGGGAATTATAGACAGTTTCAGGATCAAGACCGGTCTCACGGCTTATTTTACCCTCGTTGATACGGACAAAATCGGAAAATAGCCCAGGGTATAGCCTGAGAATGCACTGGAGCGTTCTATCAGCTTCAGCGGAGGCTTCCAGATGATAAAGCTCCTCCCGATCTACTGTGATCATAACCCTTGAATTATTTTCAGTCTCCTCGATATAATCCAGATAACCGGCTTGCGAAAGCAGATGAAAAGCCGCAAGCGTCTGTTGCCGCTGAAGATGAAAGGTGTCGCAGAAAAGTTCCAGATCGAATTCAATCAACCGTTCGTAGCCTTCTCCAATTTCAAGATGCATGAAATTGCATGCTCTTTCATAAATTAGCTTAATGACGTCGCGATCAGGAAATGAAAGCTTCAGTTTTTTTCTTAGATTAGCCTTATCATTGACAGAAGCAAGGAGAACGGCAAATGATTTTTTTCCATCGCGGCCTGCCCGCCCCGCCTCCTGATAATACTCCTCAAGTGATGGCGGAAAATCGGAATGGACCACAATCCTTACGTCGGGTTTGTCAATTCCCATTCCAAAGGCATTGGTAGCCACCATCACTCTGACGGCACCCGACTGCCATTCATTCTGTCTCTCCACCTTTGTCTCATAAGAAAGACCGGCATGATAATAATCGGAAGAGATTCCTGAAGCAGTAAGGAATTCCGCAATCTCACGAGTTTTCCGTCGGCTTCTCACATAGACGATTCCGCTTCCTTCAGTGCGTGAAAGAATATGAAATATATCATAGAATTTATTTTCTGACGGACGCACCAGATATGATATATTCTCACGCACAAAACTCATCTTGAATTTTTTTGCATCTTTCCTAAAAGCAAGCTGAACCATGATGTCGTCGGCCACTACCGGGGTAGCGGTGGCGGTAAGCGCAAGAACGGGCACGCCCGGGTGGATCTTTCTTAGTTCAGAAATCTTGAGATAGGAAGGCCGGAAGTCGTAACCCCATTGCGAAATGCAGTGAGCCTCATCGACCACTATCAGTCTTACGGGAAGTTGGGAAAGTTCATTGAGAAAATATCTGTTCCGAAGTTTTTCGGGCGAGACATACAGGAATCTGGCTCGGCCATTGCAAAGGCGTTCCCATGCCACTCTTGTTTCCTTCGTGGTCATACCGCTATTGAGCATGACAGCAGTGATGCCTCTGCGCTTAAGGTTGTCGACCTGGTCTTTCATCAGAGAAATAAGAGGCGTGACCACAACTGTCAGCCCTGACTCGAAAGCCATCCCAGGGACTTGGAATGTAATGGACTTTCCACCTCCGGTAGGCATCAGACCAAGGGTGTCATGTCCGGCCATCACGCTGTCTATAATGTCTCTCTGGAGAGGGCGAAAACTATCGTAACCCCAATATTTTTTCAGGATTTTTTCAAAAATCATATATAGAAGGGCTCCTTCAGTCTATTTCAGATTTTGACAATCTAATATCCTTAATCATCAACTGCACAGACTCAGAGTGATTATGTTTGTTTTGTTCTATAGTGTAGCAGATGTCTACCGGTTTATGAGCATGGATATATTCAAAATATGGAGCCATGTTGAATGCAATGGCTGAGATCACACGGCTGGTGCTGTCATCTTCAAGCTCAAGCTTTATATGCTCGAAATTCTTACCTACAAGTTTAGAAGTGCCGAAATCAAAAACATTGCGAGTCCTGAACACCGGTTTCTGGTTGCCGGGACCAAACGGATTGAACTTTTTAAGTTGCGCCACAAGATCAGGAGTGATATCGGCAAAGGAAATATCGGCATCGATATCAAGTTGCGGACAAAGCTGATTAGGCTGAATATTCTTAGCTACATACTCTTCAAAAAGACGACTGAATTCAGGAATATTCTCTTCTTTCAATGAGAGACCTACTGCATATGTATGGCCTCCGAAATTTTCAAGAAGATGCCTTGTGGAGTTTACGGCAGAATAGATGTCGAATCCCTGCACCGACCGGCTGCTGCCCGTAGCCATACCGTTGGCATATGTCAAGACTACGGATGGCTTGTAGTATAACTCGGTGAGACGAGATGCAACGATTCCTATAATACCTTTATGCCAATTCTTATTATAGATCACGATGGAACGTTTACCATGCACGATATTGACATTGTTTTCTATTAGTTCGTTTGCCTCTTCAGTTATTTTCTTGTCGAGTTCCTTACGGTCTTTGTTGTATTGGTCAATTTCTATGCCACGCTGATAAGCATCGTGAAGGTCGCGGGAGACGAGAAGACCTACAGCTTCCATTCCGCTCTGCATACGGCCTGACGCATTGATTCTGGGACCTATCTTGAAGATCACGTCAGATATCGTGATGTCCTTATTTGTAAGTTTACATAAGCGGATGATACTTCGGAGACCGAGATTCGGATTGGAATTCAACCTTCTCAGACCATGATAGGCCATGATCCGGTTTTCTCCTATTATGGGAACGATATCGGCGGCAATGCTGACAGCTACGAGGTCAAGCAATGAGTTAAGTTCATTATGGTTGCCAAGACCATTACTTTTAGCAAAACCTTGCATAAACTTAAAGCCGACTCCGCAACCGCTCAAATGAGGACAGGGATAAGGAGAACCCGGCATT
Source organism: uncultured Porphyromonadaceae bacterium (assembly GCA_947174515.1). Lineage (GTDB taxonomy): Bacteria > Bacteroidota > Bacteroidia > Bacteroidales > Muribaculaceae > Lepagella. The sequence continues at coordinate 6,070 of CAMWJD010000001.1, read as the reverse complement.
TTGGGATTCAGGATAGCCACTGCAGGAGGGAGTTCATCATCGGGGACGTGATGATCGCAAATGATAAAGTCTATACCAAGCTGCTTGGCATAGGCGATCTCTTCTATCGCCTTAATGCCGCAGTCGAGCACGACTACAAGCTTTATATCATTCTCAGCTGCGTATTCAATGCTTTTGCGTGATATTCCATATCCTTCCTCATATCGGGTAGGAATATAATATTCAATATTGCTATAGTAATTCTGAAGGTATTTGTAGACAAGGGCGACAGCTGTAGTGCCGTCTACGTCATAATCACCATAAATCATTATCTTTTCCTTGGCTCCCATAGCACGGTTAAGACGGTTGACAGCCTTATCCATGTCGGGCATAAGGAAAGGATCGTGGAGATCATCAAGCGAAGGAGATAAAAAGCCAGCGGCTTCATCCGGAGTTGTGACACCTCGGCGCAACAGCAGTTCAGGCACCGGGTTGATGCCTCCGCATACGGGCAGCAGACTTTCAGCTTGCTCCTGCTCCTGACGCGAAAGTGGTTGGTAATTCCAGTTATTGCTCATGGTGTCATTTAGTTATCGGCAGATTGCACTACACACATTCTGTCTCATATTGCAAAATTACACAAAAAATGTCAAATTTGCAAGAGAGAATCGTAGCGGAGATTTCATTTTATATTAACTTTATTGTTTTTTAACATATAAAAATGGACACACGTTGCGTGTGCCCATCAATGTCAAATCACTATATTTCACGTTTCATTTTGATTTGATGAAAGCCATTATAGCCTTCGGAGTGAGGGACGAGCCTTTCAGAAGCATTGAAGAGGCATATATCTTACCCCCGATTATGATTGCTCCATACGAACAGGCATAGAGCACCAACAGTGAAAGTATGCTGCTCCATACCGGCACTTCTCCGGTGATGGCATTGACCGCCCCGACAGTTGGAGACGTAAGTGGAAAATATGCGCAGGTCTGTGCCAATAATGATGTGGGATGATCCACGGCATACATGCCGATATACATGGAAGCAAGCACCACCATCATCAAAATCGACAGATACTGCTGATTTTCATTATTACTGTCGGTGATGGCGCCACAAGCCGCGAAAAGCGAACTGAACATCAAATATCCACCTATGAAATAGAGTAGCGACCAAAGAATCGTTTTCCATACCAATGGAAGCAGAAGATAGTGCCAGGGAATCGAGACATCGAGCACTATACAAAATCCATAACCTATAAGAAAGATACAAACGCCCCATAGCGCCACCTGCGTCAAGGTGATCAGAGCCACGCTTATAATCTTTGCAGTCAGCATCGTACGCCCGGTGACACATGTGGCCAGAAACTCCATGATGCGGTTAGTCTTTTCCTGGCGCACCATCTGCATGATCTGACTTCCGCATATCATCATGGCAAAGGTTAGAAAAAGACCTACCATCATAGCCACTACTTTTGCAGGAGTCATAGTTTCCTCTTCAGGTGTCAAACCGGTGTTTTCATTTATTGAGTCGATCATGGAAGTATATGATGACGAGTCAGACATGAGAAAACCCATCACAATGCCAAAAGCCAGCATAGCTATTGGAAACACGAAAGTCAGAATCCAGAATGACTTTCTGGTGACCGCCGTCTTATATTCATTCAATATTATCAGTTTCAACTTATTCATAGTGTATTCGGGGTCTGATGATTAGCGGTGGATGTATAAGAAATAAAAATATCTTTGAGCGAGGGGAGTGCTTCTTCAAAATGAAGGATCTGACTTTGAAATGCCACAGCGTCGATGACTTCATTATTTGAATTAACCGGATTTCTCCTAAGTTTATAAGCGAAACCTCTGCGCCAATTCAGATTTTCCACCTTCTCAATTTCAGTAATGACACCACTTGACAGCAAAAGAGGTTCGGAAAGCTCGGTGGATGTGGTGAGAAGCAATGTATTGTCCTTATGCGACTCCTTAATATTTGTCATAGAGTCTGCCACAAGAATATGACCATGATCTACCAACACGATATCACTGCACATCTCTTCGATTGCCGGCATATTGTGGGAGCTGAGGATAATAGTGGAACCCTTCTCGCGTAGTCGCTCAAGTATCTGCTGAAGTATCTGGCCGTTGAGGGGGTCAAAACCACTGAATGGCTCATCAAGAATCACCAGTTTCGGTTCATGAACGAGAGTACAGATTATTTGCACTTTCTGCTGATTTCCTTTTGAAAGTTCCTTAAGCCGACGGCGTTCCTGTCCTTTGAGATTAAAGAGTTCAAGATATTCGTTCATCACAGAGTACAGACGCTTCGGATCACCCCCTTTAAGCTGTCCAAAATAAAGGATTTGATCTTCAACCCTCATTGTATCGTAAAGGCCTCGCTCTTCCGGCATATATCCGATATTGCGGGATGCTTCTATAGATGCATTCTCTCCCAATATAGTCACACTGCCGGCATCGATTGTAAGTATTCCATTGATGATACGAAGAAGAGTTGTCTTTCCTGCACCATTGGGACCGAGGATGCCACATATGGAACCTTCGGAAATGCCGAAACTGACATTGTCAAGCGCTTTGAGAGAACCAAAACATTTGGTCAGATTATTTACTTCAAGGATATTCATTTAGTTGTGTATTTGTTGTCTATGTTCATTAGACGCAAAAATCATGTAAAACTTACATTTTCATTTTATTTTATTTTTTTTCCTATGGTGCGGTCGCCCATTTCTTTTCCAAGTTGTCCCCGCTTTGCCATAAGAGCCTGAGTCTCCAACAGAATCTTTTGTTCCTCTTCCGGACCGGAATGGCCGCGAATGTTATTGAGCTGCTGCATTTTTGCACGGATCATTTGATTGAGCATTTCATTTTTCCATTCAAGAACACCGCGAGGCACCAATACTCGCATCCGGTCTTCTTCCATTTTCCTTTCGCTTACCGGATTATTGCGCATATAGATGTTGCTTAGTGGCTGTTCATCATTGATGGCATCCATCACTGTGCGTCTTACATCATCATCGTGATGGCTTGATAGTTTATGTTCAATGAAATATCGGGCGAAGTCATAGTATTTTCTTGCTATTTCTTCTTCAATATTATCTTCCAGTATGCGTTCCGCTCTCTTTATTTCCGTTATATTCATAACCTTAGAGGCAATCTCATCATAGCCTTTATTGAGCATTTCCTTTCTTTGAATCTGAATTTCTGAATCAAAGGCCTCAAACTCTTTGATGAAATCCTCCTTAAGATCAAGTATGCGGTTGAATGTCTTTGCAAAAGTAGGAAAAGAAAACCAAATATCATCTGACTGGAGTTCTTCAGCGATATATTCTGCAACATTGATCATATCTGTGGAGCCATCTTCATATTCCACTTCGCAAAACTCCAACATTCCATATCTGACACATTGAAAAATTACGGTTCTTTCCAATAAATAGTATGGATATTTGTCGGTAATGTTTCCTGAATTGGAAGGTCTGAGGTTTTTCGAGACATCGGGTTGCGGATTAAGCTCATTGCTGTCAAGACGATCTATCTCATCAGTCTGACGGCGACGGCGCTGCTGCTCGATGACGTCTATGCGCGACTTCTCGACAGCGCCTTCTATGACTTCTTCACTTACGCCAAGCAATCGGCTACATTCCTGCACATAAACGTTACGTTTCACCTTGTCAGGAATATGCGCGAGCGACTGAACTACACTGTTGATCGCCTCTACTCTCTTTTGAGGATCCGTGCCAATATCATTGAGAAGCACCTGAGCCTTAAATCTTATGATATCAGTGGCATGCTCACCTACATATTTACGGAAATCTTCCGGAGTATGCTCGCGTGCAAAAGAATCCGGATCATGCCCATCGGGGAGAAGCAGAACCTTGACATTCATCTTATGAGCGAGCAGCATGTCGATACCTCTCAATGATGCTTTGATTCCGGCTGCATCACCATCATAAATAAGCGTAATATTGTTGGTGAAGCGATGAATCATCGCTATTTGCCCGTCGGTGAGGGCAGTTCCTGATGAGGCTACTACGTTTTCCATTCCGGACTGCCACATGCCGATCACATCCATGTATCCTTCAACAAGATAACAATTATCTTGCTTGGCAATTTCATTTTTGGCCTGATATATTCCGTAAAGCTCGTTGCTTTTTTTGTATATTGCCGACTCGGGAGAGTTGATGTATTTCGCCATTCCCCCTTTCAGGTCGCGACCACCCAATGCCACTACCTTGCCGGATGGATTCAATACAGGAAATATAACACGGCCTCGGAATCGATCATAATAACTTCCCGCCATCTTTTGGGAATCACCGAGCACTCCGACTTCGACGAGACTTTTTCTGTCCATCCCCGCAAGTTTGGCGGCATCGGCCAAGGCATGTCCTGAGTCGGGATTATAGCCTAATCTGAATTTTTTTATAGCTTCATCTGTGACTCCTCGCTGATAGAAATATTGAAGACCTACAGTCCTGCCTTCTTCTGTGTCATGAAGGTATTTCTCCATTTGGGAGGCAGCCCATTCATTGGCTACAAGCAGAGCTTCCCGTTCGTTCAACTGTCGGCGTTCATCTTCCGAGAGTTCCTTTTCTTCAACTTTTATATTATATTTGGCTGCAAGATGAAGAAGGGCATCATGGTAGGAGAGTCCTTCCTTCTCCATAATGAAGTTGACAGGTGACCCTCCTTTCTTACAAGAAAAGCAATAGCAGAAATTGCGTACGCTATTTACAGAGAAAGAAGGAGTCTTTTCATTGTGGAACGGACACAGACCCACGTAGTTGCGACCGCGCTTAATGAGATGTACATAATCGCTGACAACCTCAACGATATCTGCGGCATCGGTGATTTTCTGGACGGTGGCTTTATCTATCATTTAAACGAATTGACCCAATTAAGGATTTCAGTGGCTGTGTTTTCACTGACAGGCACAAGCGGAAGTCTGAGCTCATTTTCAATCAGCCCCATGTCGTGCATCACACATTTCACTCCTGCCGGGTTGCCATCGGCAAAAAGCAAACGAATTATCTCGCGGAACTTGAAATGATAATCTACGGCTTCAATATAGTTACCTTCCAGGCAAAGATGAACCATCTCGGAAAAATCTTTTGGATACGCATTTCCTAATACCGAAATTACTCCCTGCACACCGAGTGTCATCAAAGGATAAGTCATTCCGTCATCGCCGCTGAGCACAGTAAATCCATCGGGTTTTTCACGCAAAATACGCTGAATCTGATGAATGTCGCCGGAAGCTTCCTTGATGCCAATAATTCCGGGCACTTCCCGAGCAAGACGCAGAGTAGTCTCGGCTGTCATATTGACACCGGTACGTCCGGGTACATTATATAAGATGACAGGTAGGGGAGAGGCCTCAGATATTGCCTTGAAATGACAGTAAATACCTTCTTGCGATGGCTTGTTGTAAGGAGGAACGACAGAGAGGATTGCGGAATACCCGGACAGATCCTCTTCATTAAGTCGCTTGATAATTTCCGCGGTATTGTTGCCCCCTATTCCTAACACGAGAGGAATCCTGCCATCTGCTGTCTCCTTGACGAAAGATTTAATTTTAACTTTTTCATCAAGTGTCAGACAAGGAGTTTCACCTGTAGTGCCAAGAACAACGAGAAAATCAGCACCATTATCAACTATATGCTCAATCACCCTCTTCAGGGCCGGATAGTCTATTTCTTTATTTTGTGTAAATGGAGTGACCAACGCCACGCCCATTCCAAGAATATTCATGTGTGCCATATGGAACTATATTAGTTGATGCTGTATTCAATTACAAAATTAAGGATTTTTTTTTAATTGGCATAGAGATTGGAAATATTTTTTATGTATAGAGCAAAACAAAAAATACCCTCGATTTGAATCGAAGGTATTGTAGTTGCCTTGGAAAGACTCGAACTCTCACAAACGGAACCAGAATCCGGTGTGCTACCATTACACCACAAGGCAGTTTTTTTTGATGTGTATAAATTCACCAAAAGGTAGTTTTTTGTTGGTGTGCTATAAATTTTTTGTTGCCTTGGAAAGACTCGAACTCTCACAAACGGAACCAGAATCCGGTGTGCTAC